>NZ_SCOK01000033.1:0-59845 GCF_005502555.1 Pseudomonas sp. D(2018) | reverse complement strand
CGGGTGCGGGCCTCCCTTCTGGCGGTGTAGGGACGTATTCATTCGCCAAGCAGGCCAAAGGTCTGCCCCCGGCTTCCCTCGGGGCCGCTGCGCGACCCTTGGCGAATGAATTCGCCCGTAACAGGAGGAGTCGGGACGCTTCAATCAATCAATCAGCTCGGCTCCTCATCCGCCGGATAGCGGCTGGCGTTGAGGCTTTCCTTGATCTTGCGCAGGTGCGGCTGGAAGTCGACGCCGCGGCGCAGGGTCATGCCGGTGGCGAGCACGTCGAGCACGGTGAGCTGGATGATGCGCGAGGTCATCGGCATGTAGATGTCGGTGTCTTCCGGCAGGGGAATGTCCAGGCTCAGGGTGCTGGCCTTGGCCAGCGGCGAGTTGGCTGCCGTGAGGCCGAGCACCGAGGCGCCGTTCTGCCGTGCCAGGCGTGCCGCTTCCACCAGCTCACGGGTGCGGCCGGTGTAGGAAATGATCACGAAGAGGTCGCCGGTATGCGCCACCGAAGCCAGCATCCGTTGCATCAGCACGTCGGAATGGGCCGACACCGCGAGGTTGAAGCGGAAGAACTTGTGCTGGGCGTCCAGGGCCACCGAGGCCGAGGCACCCAGGCCGAAGAAGTGGATCTGCCGGGCCTGGATCATCAGGTCCACGGCGCGGCTGATCAGTTGCGGGTCGAGGCTTTGCAGGGCGCTGTCCAGGGAGGCGATGGCGCTGCCGAAGATCTTCCGCGTGTAGGCCTCGGGGCCGTCGTCGGCGGACACCGCCTGGCTCACGTAAGCGGCGCCGCTGGCCAGGCTCTGCGCCAGTTGCATCTTGAGTTCGGGGTAGCCGTTGACGCCGAAGGAGCGGCAGAAGCGGTTCACCGTCGGCTCGCTGACCTGCGCGGCCTGGGCCAGCGCGGCGATGCTGTAGCGGGTGGCCTGCTGCGGGTCGCGCAGGATGACTTCGGCGACCTTGCGCTCGGCCTTGTTGAGTTCATCGAGGCGGTTCTGGATCTGCTCCAGCAGGTTGTGCACGCGGTCCATTGGGATTCCTGGGAAAGGGCCTGCAATCGGTGGCCTATCGTACTGAGCGCACCCAGGCTGAGCCACCGCAATCTCGTATGTCGGAAAATGTAGTTTTATTACAACATTTTGTCTTGCTGTAACGCTTAACTGGGTGTATTCATAAGCTTATGTTTGATAGAAGAACAAATATCATGACCTCGCAACCTGTCGAACCCTGCACCCTGGTCCTCTTCGGCGGCCTGGGTGATCTGGCACTGCGCAAACTGTTTCCCGCGCTCTATCAACTGGACCGCGCCGGCCTGCTGCCGGCCGACACGCGCATCCTCGCCCTGGGCCGCGAGAACGGCGAACCCGCCTCGCATATCGCCGCCATCGGCGATCACCTGCGCCGCTACGTGCCGGCTATTGAAGTGGAGGAGGGCGCGGTACAGCGCTTCCTGGCGCGGCTCGATTACCTGACCATGGACTTCCTCGACGCCAGCGCCTATCCGGCCTTGGTCGACAAGCTGGGGCCGGTTGCCCGGCTGATCGCCTACTTCGCCACGCCAGCCGCCGTGTACGGCGCCATCTGCGCGGGCCTGGCCGCCACGGGGCTGGCCGAGCGCACCCGCGTCGTGCTGGAGAAGCCCATCGGCCATGACCTGGAATCCTCCCGTGCGGTGAATGACGCCGTGGCGGCGCACTTCCCGGAGAACCGCACCTACCGGATCGACCATTACCTGGGCAAGGAAACGGTGCAGAACCTGATTGCCCTGCGTTTTGCCAATAGCCTGTTCGAGACCCAGTGGAACCAGCACCACATCTCCCACGTGGAAATCACCGTGGCCGAGCAAGTGGGCATCGAAGGTCGCTGGGGCTACTTCGACCAGGCCGGCCAGCTGCGCGACATGATCCAGAACCACCTGCTGCAGCTGCTTTGCCTGATCGCCATGGACCCGCCCAGCGACCTCTCTGCCGACAGCATCCGCGACGAGAAGGTGAAGGTGCTGAAAGCCCTGGCGCCCATCGCCCAGGAGCAGCTTGGCCAGCAAGTGGTACGCGGCCAGTACGTGACCGGCAACATCCTCGGCAAGACGGTGCCCGGCTACCTCGAAGAAGAGAACGCCAACACCCACAGCGACACCGAGACCTTCGTTGCCCTGCGTGCCGAGATCCGCAACTGGCGCTGGTCCGGCGTGCCCTTCTACCTGCGTACCGGCAAGCGCATGCCGCAGAAGCTTTCGCAGATCGTCATACACTTCAAGGAACCGCCGCACTACATTTTCGCCCCCGAGCAGCGGCCGCTGATCAGCAACCGCCTGATCATCCGCCTGCAGCCGGACGAAGGCATCTCCCTGCAGGTGATGACCAAGGACCAGGGCCTGGACAAGGGCATGCAGCTGCGCAGCGACCCGTTGCAGCTGAGTTTCTCCAACACCTACCGCAGCGCGCGGATTCCAGATGCCTACGAGCGGTTGTTGTTGGAAGTGATGAAGGGCAACCAGAACCTCTTCGTGCGCAAGGATGAAATCGAGTACGCCTGGAAGTGGTGCGACCAGCTGATCGCCGGATGGCGCCAGCAGGGCGATGCACCCAAACCCTATGCGGCGGGAACCTGGGGGCCGGTGGCCTCCATCGCATTGATCACCCGTGATGGCAGGAGCTGGTATGGCGATCTGTAATCTCGACCTGCCGACGCAGGTCACCGGGCTCAGCCTCGGCAGCCCTGAACAACTGGCCGGCGAACTGGCCATCACCGTGGCCAACGCCCTGCGCGCGGCCATCGAAACCCGCAATGCGGCCGTGTTGGTGGTATCCGGTGGACGCAGCCCGGTGGCTTTCTTCGAGCGGCTCTGCGCGCAGGCGCTGGACTGGTCGAAGGTGACGGTCAGCCTGGCCGACGAGCGTTTCGTGCCGGTCAGCCACCCCGATAGCAACGAAGGGTTGGTGCGCCGCCATTTGCTGCAGGGCGCGGCCTCCAGCGCGCGCTTCGTTGGCCTCTACCACAGTGCGCCGAGTCTGGAAGAGTCAGCCCGCCTCGCCGATGCGGCCTTGGCCGGGCTGGGCGCCATCGACGTGCTGGTGCTGGGCATGGGCGAGGACGGCCACACCGCCTCGCTGTTCCCGTCCAGCCCGAATCTGGAGCAGGCGCTGAATGCCGACTGCGCGCAACGCTGCCTGCCGATGCAGGCGCCCAGCGTACCGCGCCAACGCCTGACCCTGACGCTGCCGTTGCTGACCAGCGCACACCTGACCCTCCTGGCCGTACAAGGCCAGGCCAAGCTGGCCACCCTGGCCGACGCGCTGGCGGGCGATGACGTGGCGGCCATGCCGATCCGCGCCTTCCTCCGCCGTCCCCTGGAAATCCACTGGTGCCCCTGAGCCCGAAGGAACGCCCATGACCAGTCTCCCCACCCATCGGGCCACCAGTCGCGAAGCCGTGCCGAGCATGGCCGACAAGGCGGCCCTGATCGATATCCTCTGCGGTGCGGCGCGCATCCTCCCGGTGATCACCATCGAGCGCGAGCAGGACGTCCTGCCCCTGGCCGATGCCCTGGCCGCCGGAGGCCTGCGCACCCTGGAGGTGACCCTGCGCTCCGAGCACGGCCTCTCCGCCATCCGCACCCTGCGCGAACAGCGCCCGGAGCTCTGTGTCGGTGCCGGCACCGTGCTGGATGAATGGATGCTGGCCGAAGCCGAGGCCGCCGGCTCGCAGTTCATCGTGACCCCCGGCTGCACCGCCGAGCTGTTGCGTGCGGGTGTCTACAGCCCGTTGCCGCTGCTACCCGGTATCAGCAGTGCGTCGGAAATCATGCTCGGCTACGCCCTGGGCTATCGCCGCTTCAAGCTGTTCCCGGCGGAAATCTGCGGCGGCGTGAAAGCCCTGAAAGCCTTCGGCGGACCCTTCCCCGGCATCCGCTTCTGCCCCACTGGCGGGGTCAACCCCGACAACCTGCACGACTACATGGCCCTGCCCAATGTGATGTGCGTGGGCGGCACCTGGATGATGGACAAGGACTGGATACGCAACGGCGACTGGCGACGCATCCAGGAAGCCACCGCCCAGGCGCTGGAACTGCTGGGCTGAGGCCCGCGCCGAACCTTCCTCGCTCTTGTGGGGGCGAATTCATTCGCCAAGGGGCACGCAGTGCCCCCAGGGGATTCACAGGGCAGGCCTTCGGCCTGCCTAGCGATTGAAATCGCCCCCACAGGTTTCCATCCCCCACCCATGATCGATGTCGAATGCCCAGCGGGAACAGATTCCGCCAAACGGTTTGCTGAAACGATTTACCAAACTAAAAAACCGCGTTAAAACCGACTTCCAGTGGTTCCGATCCAGAGGAAAGTGCAATGACCCACAACAACAAGCTCGAAGCCCTGTTCCCCACTGCCGACCAGATTCCCGAGCGCTACCGCCCCGGTGCGCCGATCGAACAGCGCGAATACCTCGTCAACGGCGAGCTGATCCGTTGGGACGGCCCCCTGGCCGCCGTGCGCAGCCCGATCTTCCTGGCCACCGACAAGGGTGATGAACAGGTGGTGCTGGGCAGCACGCCGCTGCTGGACGCCGACGCCGCGCTGGCCGCCCTGGAGGCCGCCGTTGCCGCCTATGACCATGGTCAGGGGCTGTGGCCGACGATGCGCGTGGCCGACCGCATCCAGCATGTGGAGAAGTTCCTTGCCCGCATGCGTGAGCAGCGCGACGCGGTGGTGAAGTTGCTGATGTGGGAGATCGGCAAGAACCTCAAGGATTCCGAGAAGGAGTTCGATCGCACCTGCGACTACATTGTCGACACCATCGAGGCGCTCAAGGAGCTCGACCGCCGCTCCAGCCGCTTCGAACTGGAGCAGGGCACGCTTGGCCAGATCCGTCGCGTGCCCCTGGGCGTGGCGCTGTGCATGGGCCCCTACAACTACCCGCTGAACGAGACCTTCACCACGCTGATCCCGGCGCTGATCATGGGCAACACCGTGGTGTTCAAGCCGGCCAAGTTCGGTGTGTTGCTGATCCGCCCGCTGCTGGAGGCCTTCCGCGACAGCTTCCCGGCCGGCGTCATCAACATCATCTACGGCCGTGGCCGGGAAACCGTCAGCGCCATCATGGCCAGCGGCAAGGTGGACGTGTTCGCCTTCATCGGCACCCACTCCGGCGCCGCCGACTTGAAGAAACTGCACCCGCGCCCGCACCGCCTGCGCGCGGCGCTGGGCCTGGACGCGAAGAACCCTGGCATCGTGTTGCCCAAGGTGGACCTGGACAACGCCGTCAGCGAAGCCATCACCGGTGCGCTGTCGTTCAACGGTCAGCGCTGCACGGCGTTGAAGATCCTCTTCGTCCACGAGGATGTGCTCGAACCCTTCCTCGACAAGTTCTGCGCCAAGCTGGCCGCGCTCAAGCCGGGTATGCCCTGGGAAGACGGCGTGGCCCTGACCCCGTTGCCCGAACCGGGCAAGGTCGATTACCTCAACACTCTGCTGGCGGATGCCGTGACCAAGGGCGCCAAAGTGGTCAACCCGGGTGGCGGCAGCCACCGGCAGAGTTTTTTCTATCCCGCTGTACTGAGCCCGGTGAGCCCGGCCATGCGCCTCTACAACGAAGAACAGTTCGGCCCGCTGATTCCCGTGGTGCCTTACCGCGAACTGGAAGAGGTGATCGACTACGTCCTGCATTCCGACTACGGCCAGCAACTCAGCCTGTTCGGCAACGACTCGGCACAGGTTGGCCGGCTGGTGGACGCCTTCGCCAACCAGGTGGGCCGCATCAACATCAACGCCCAGTGCCAGCGCGGCCCGGACACCTTCCCCTTCAACGGGCGGAAGAACTCGGCCGAGGGCACGCTGTCGGTACATGACGCCCTGCGCGTGTTCTCGATCCGCACCCTGGTGGCCACCAAATTCCAGGCGGACAACAAGGAACTGGTCAGCGAGATCATCCGCAACCGCGAATCGAACTTCCTGACCACGGATTACATTTTCTGACCATCCCAGCAGGGGCGACACTCTTGTAGGGGGGATTGAATTTGCCCCTACAAGATCGGTTAACGGAGATTCCAATGCCCCGCACCATCAGCCGGGATACCCAACTCTGCATGTCGCTGTCCGGCCGCCCCGGCAACTTCGGCACGCGCTTTCAGAACTACCTCTACCAAGCCCTGGACCTGGACTTCGTCTACAAGGCCTTCACCACCCGCGACCTGCCGGCCGCCATCGGCGGTATCCGCGCCCTCGGCATTCGCGGCTCGGCGGTGTCCATGCCATTCAAGGAAGCCTGCATTCCGCTGCTGGACGAGCTGGACGCCTCGGCCGCAGCCATCCAGTCAGTGAACACCATCGTCGCCGACAACGGCTGGCTGAAGGGCTACAACACCGACTACAGCGCGGTGGCCAGCCTGCTGGCGAGCCATGCCGTACCCAAGGACATCCACTTCGCCCTGCGCGGCAGCGGCGGCATGGCCAAGGCCGTGGCCAGCGCCTTTCGCGACAGCGGTTTGCGCCACGGCACCATCGTTGCCCGCAACCCGGACACCGGCCAGGCGCTGGCACGAGGCTGTGGCTATGAATGGCGGGCGGAACCGGGTGATGAAAAGCCGCAGATGCTGGTCAACGTGACCCCGCTAGGGATGGAAGGCGGCCCCGAAGCCACGGCCCTGGCCTTCACCCGCGAGCAGGTGCAGGCGGCCGACTGGATTTTCGACGTGGTGGCCCTACCGGTGGAAACCCCGCTGATCCAACTGGCCCGGGAGCTGGGCAAGCCGGTAATCACCGGCGCCGAAGTGATCGTGCTGCAAGCGGTGGAGCAGTTCGTGCTCTACACCGGCGTGCGGCCGGAGGCCGAGTTGATCGAGAAGGCGGCGGAGTTCGCGCGTGGTTGAACAGGGCAGGGGGGTCGACTTGTCCATCTATCTGGATTTGAGATAGTTGTTCTGAGCGATATTCGGGAGAGGCCCATGTTTATTGGGGTTCATGTGGTAGATTTCGAAATGTTCAAATTTATCGCTCTGGATGATTGTCGAGATGCCATCCTTTTCCCACTTTGAGCTGACCCTGCTAAATCCATCGTTCGATTCACCCCTGGTGGATGTGCTGAATGAACTCGAGCATCTGCGCCGCTTTCGCCTGAGTGGCTCCACGCCGCCTGCCATCTTCTTCCAGCTTAAGGACATCTTCCACATCCTCGAGAGCCTCGGGTCTGCCCGCATCGAGGGGAACCACACGACGCTTGCCGACTATGTGGAAAGCAGGGTTGAGGGGACGGATTCCGCCAGTGACCCATTGCGGGAGATTTCCAATATCGAGAAGGCGATGGCCTATATCGAAGAGGTCATCACGCCAGGCTGCGAACTGACCCAGCATTTCATCCGTGAACTGCATGCGATGACGGTCGCCAATCTCGATCGGGAAGGCGACCGAACGCCAGGTGCCTTTCGCACTGGGGAGGTACGGATCGCCTTGTCCAACCACCTCCCGCCTGACGCATTGCTCGTTCCCGGCTACATGGAGGAGTTGGTGGGTTTCGTGAATCGCAATGAGCCGCCAAAGTACGATCTGATGAAGGTCGCCTTGGCACACCATCGTTTCGGCTGGATTCACCCCTTCGCCAATGGCAATGGCCGGGTTGTTCGTCTGTTTACCTACGCGTTGCTCATCAAGTACGGCTTCAACGTTTCCACTGGCGGCCGTGTACTCAATCCGACGGCAGTCTTCTGCAACGACCGGGAGCGCTATTACGCCATGTTGGGCACCGCGGACCAGGGGGCGCCGGGCAGCCTGGAAAGCTGGTGTGTGTATGTGCTGGAAGGCATCCTGCATGAGTTGAACAAGGTCGGCCAACTGACCGACTACCAGTACCTGAAGCGTGCGATCCTCAGTCCGGCCATCAGCCATGCGCGAGAGCGCGGATTGATCAATTCCATGGAGCACAGCGTGCTGGAGCAACTGCTACGCACCGATGACGGCGTGGCCAAGGCGGGCGATTTGGCCGTTGCCATGCCCGGCCTGAAGCCGCCCCAGTGCAGCTACCAGATCAAGAAGCTGGTTGAGCGGGGGATGTTGCGGCCGATTCAGCCCAATGCGCGGCAATACACCCTGGGCTTCTCCAGCAACTACCTGATACGCGGTGTGATACGTGCTCTGGCGGCGGAAGGGTTCATTCCCGAGCCGGTCGCACGCGGCTGAGGCGCCAAACAGGAGGGCGCTCAATCCTCCGGCAGGTTCGCGTAGATCTTCTCTAGCGTGCCGTTGAGCTTGGCGATCTGGGCTGCGCTGAGGTCCTTGAAGCTGTTGGTGAAGATATGCGCGGTGTTGACCTGGATTTCTTCCACCATGTGCCGGCCCTTCTCGGTAATGGTCACCTGGGTGACGCGGCCGTCGTTGCTGCAGGGGGCGGTGTCCACCAGGCCGTCTTCCTTCATGCGGTAGACGATCTTGGTGACGGTGGAGAGCTTGGCGATGGCGTGCTCGGAAATCTCCGAGATGCTCGACTGGCCGTTCTCCTTGAGGATGAAGAGGATTCGCCAGCGCGGGATGTCCAGGTCGATCTTCTTCAGGGTCTTTTCCATGGCCATGTTGTAGCGGCCATAGACGCGGGCGATCCAGTAGAAGGGGAATTCCTCCTTCTTGAAATCGTCACTGGCGGGGTTGTAACGGTTGAGGCGCTTCTTCGGGGTGATCATGCGAAGTGGGGCAAAGGTTCCGGCTGACAGGGGAAGAGTTATAGGGGGTTGCGCGTGGGCTGTCGACAGTGATCTGTGCCCGGCTTGATCCTGGTTAGCGTTACGGGCCGCCCCGAGAGATGCGGAAGAGTGCGAGCGGGATCATCAGCCGCTCCGGCTTGGTGACGTTTCATCTTCCTGACTCTGTGGCGCCGCTCGATGCACATGGCGCACCGGCGGCTCGATCAGGCGAGGCCGCAGCGTCACTCCTTGACGTTAAGGTATTCCCCCGCCCAGGCGATGTAGTCGTCAGGGCTTGTGTATCGGGCCACCAGTTCCGAGGCATTGAGGCCGTTGCCGAGGGAGATGCAGCGCTGTTCCCGCAGGCTGTCGTAGGTGGCTTTGATCGCCGCGAAGTAGGGGGCGTGGCCGTCCACCACGATGCGCACGCCCAGTTCGGCAAGGCGGCTGTCGTCGCGCAGTTTCGGATTGCCGTAGGTGACCAGCATCAGCGGCACGCGCAGGTCCTCGGCAATGGCCTCGAGATGGGCGAGATCTTTCACTCCGACGAGGCAGATGCCGTCAGCGCCGGCGCCCTGGTAGGCGCGGGTGCGGTGGATGACGTCGGCAAGCGGCTGCCCGCCGGCGTGGGTGCGGGCGATGATCGCCATCGCATTGTCGTCGCGCACTTCCTGGGCGGCGCGCAGTTTGCCGATGCCTTCCTCGACGCTGATCAGGTCATACGACTTGCGGCCGAATTGCGCCGGCAGCAGCGTGTCTTCGAGCGTCAGTGCGGCAACACCGGCGCGCTCCAGCTCGATCACCGTGCGCATGGTGTTGAGGGCATTGCCGTAACCGTGGTCGGCGTCGGCGATCACCGGCAGACGGGCTACCCGGCCGATGCGGGTGGCTTGCTCGGCGAACTCGCTGAGTGTGATCAGGGCAATATCCGGGGCGGCGAGTACCTGCAGAGAAGCGACCGAACCGCCAAGGATGCCGATCTCGAAACCGAGGTCGGCGGCGATGCGCGCGGACAAGGGGTCGAACACCGAAGCGGTGTGGTAGCAGGTGGGGCTGGCAAGCAGTGCACGGAAGGCGTTGCGCAGCTCATGGTGACAGGCTTTCTGCATGATCTTATCCAGTGAGTCTTTGACGGGGTATTTGTCGTTCAAGCCTGCAAGACCTGCACCTGAAGGCTGTATTGCGCTTGTTCAGGCTGTTTGAGCCGCGATCCGGGCGATTGAGTGGAGAAAGGTCGCCGCTGCCCTTGCAGAGGATGGCGGAAATCCGCCGGGAGCCGCGTCAAGGCGGGCCTTGGGTGCCGGCGGGGCAAGGGGGCGATCACGGCTTCCCTGCCGTGCCCGCCCGGCCGCGTCACTTGATGAAGCGCACCTGGCTGTTGATCTTCTCGATGACCGAGCTCTTGCGCTCGTTGAAGCGCAGCTTGTTCTGCTCGAACAGGTTATTGCCCTTGGTATCGATGGAAATGATCAGCGGGCCGAACTCGCGAACCCGGTTCACCCATAGGGTCTCCGGCATGCCCAGGTCTTGCCACTCGGCGCGCTCGATCTCCTCCACCTTGGTGGCGGCGAGCACCGCGCAGCCGCCGGGGAAGACCGCATGCACCGCCTTGTTCTCCAGGCAGCCGGCGGTGGTTTCCGGGCCCATGCCGCCCTTGCCGATGATCATCTTGACGCCGGTTTCCTCGATGAATCGCTTCTCGAACTTCTCCATGCGCATGCTGGTGGTCGGACCGATGGAGACCATCTCGAAGCTGCCGTCATCCTTTGTGCGCACGATCGGCCCAGCGTGGAAAATCGCCCCGCCGCGCAGGTCGACTGGCAGTTCGCGCTTCAGTTCGATCAGTCGGCGGTGCGCGACGTCGCGGCAGGTCACCAACTGGCCAGTCAGGTAGACCACGTCACCGACGTTGAGGGCAGCGAGATCTTCGTCCTTGATCGGGGTGGAGAGGATCTTTTTCACAGTACTACTCCTTCGTGGGAGAGGATGTCGTAGGACAGGTCGGCGTTGATGCGGATCTTGCCGCGGCGGTGCGCCCAACATCCGGTGGAGACGGCCACGCCGATGGTAGAGGGGTGGCGCGCCGAGGATTCGATGTTCACGCCCATCACGCTGCTGTTGCCGGTCAGGCCCTGCGGACCGATGCCGATCTCGTTGAGGCCCTCCTCGAGGAGCCTTTCCATCATCGCTGCGTTCTCGTTCGGGTGACAGGAGTCCACCGGGCGCAGGATCGCCCGCTTGGACAGGCGTGCTGCGGTCTCCACCGAGGTGGACACGCCGACGCCGACCAGCAGCGGCGGGCAGGCATTGATGCCGCGCGAGGTGATCACGTCGAAGACGAACTCGGTTACCCCCTCGTAACCTTGGCCGGGCATCAGCACTTTGGCCGAGCCCGGTAGGGTGCAGCCGCCGCCAGCCATGTAGACGTCGATCAACGCGTAGTCGGCGTCAGGGATGATTTCCCAGTCCAGCCACGGGATCTTCGAGCCGGTATTGGTGCCGGTGTTCTTCTCGTCGAAAGTCTCCACGGCGTTGTGACGCAGCGGGCCCTTCCTGGTCGCTTCCAGGGTCGCGTTCTGCAGGATGCCTTCGAGCTCGCCGAGCAGCGGAAAACTGGCACCGGCGGAGATGAAGTACTGGATCACCCCCGTGTCCTGGCAACTCGGACGGTCGAGCTTGTCCGCGTAGTCCTGGTTCTCGGCCATGGAGTCGTAGATCTCGATGGCCAGCGAATTGGTTTCCGCGGCACGCAGCTTGGCAGTCTTTTCCTTGACGTCCTTGGGCAGACGCTTGCCGATATAGGCGGTGAAACTGGCCATCACGTCGGTAAGCGATTGAACGGCTGATTCTTTTTCCACTTTTGTTCTCCTAACTACATCTCAAGGCTGATTTGTTGGTGCGTTGCGGGCGTGTTTGCGGAGTCAGGCGCCGCTGGCGGGAGTTGCCGGTTTCACGGTTTGGATCAGTGGCGATGATTCCTGCGTCTGGTTCTGTGCCGGCAGCGAGCGGTCGTTCAGAACCTGCTCCATACGTGATTTGTCGAGCGCGCCGACCCACTTGGCGATAGCCATGGTCCCAACCGCGTTACCAATGGTGTTGGTGATGGCGCGCGCCTCGGACATGAAGCGGTCGACGCCAAGTAGCAGCACCATGCCGGCGACCGGGATGTTGTCCAGCGAAGCCAGGGTGGCCGCCAGGGTGATGAAACCGGAGCCAGTGACACCCGCCGAGCCTTTCGAGGTGAGCAGCAGCACGCCGAGCACGATCAACTGGTCGGTCAGGGTCAGCGGGGTGTTGGTGGCCTGGGCGATGAAGATGGCCGCCATGGTGTAGTAGATGCACTGGCCGTCGGGGTTGAAGGTCAGCCCGGACGGAATCACCAGGCCCACCACTGGCTTGGAGACGCCGACGTTCTCCAGCTTGTTCATCAATTGCGGCACCACCGATTCCGAGGAACTGGTGCCCAGCACGGTGAACAGTTCTTCCTTGAGGTACTTGAGGAACTTCCACAGGCTGAAGCCGGACAGGCGGGCGATGAGGCCGAGGACAATGACCACGAACAGGAAGCAGGTCAGGTACATGGTGGCCATCAGCTTGCCGAGCGAAACGATCGAGCCCAGCCCGTACTTGCCGACGGTGAAGGCCATTGCGCCGCAGGCAGCCAGCGGGGCGACGCGCATGACCATGCCGACGATGTAGAACATGCCGTGGGAGAAGGCTTCCAGTACGTCCACCACTGGCTTGCCGCGCGGCCCCAGGTGAGCCAGGGCGATGCCGAACAGGGTCGAGAACAGCAGGATCTGCAGGATCTCGTTCTTGGCGAAAGCGTCGGTGACGCTGGCAGGAATAATGTGCAGCAGGAAGTCGGTGAAACTGCCGGAGCCGCTCGCCGCGGTGGCCGTGTAGGTGGAGATGCTCTTGATGTCGAGGGTGGCAGGGTCGACGTTCATGCCCTGGCCGGGCTGCACGAAGTTGACCACCACCAGGCCCAGCACCAGGGCGAAGGTCGAGAGGACCTCGAAATAGATCAGCGAGCGCACGCCGACCCGGCCGAGCTCCTTCATGTTCTCCATCTTGGCGATGCCGAGCACCACCGTGGCGAAGATGATCGGTGCGAAGACCATCTTGATCAGCTTGATGAAGGCATCGCCAACGGGCTTCAGATCGGCACCGAACTGCGGCCATAACGCACCGAGCAAGATGCCGAGGGTCACGCCGATCAGGACCTGGACATAGAGCTTTCCTATGAATCGCTTGGCCATGGTTTTCTCCGAATTATTGTTGTGAGTCGGATTCAGTTGTTTTCACCCGGGCGGCTATACCGGGCTGGGGCTGGCAAATGACCCAGGTTTTTTGTGGGTAATTCACGGAAGTAAAGTTAATGGTTTTCATGAAATGGTGTAATACAATGAAAGTTATTTCATTGTTTCCTTCAGGTTAATTATGAATCAGGTATCGGAGCTGGCTTTCTTCACCCAACTGGTCAGGGTGGGCAGCCTTGCGGCCACCGCGCGGGAGCTCAATCTGACGCCGCCGGCGGTCTCCAAGCGTCTGGCGCAACTCGAACAGCGGCTTGGCGTGCGCCTGCTCAATCGCACCACGCGCAGCATCAGCCTCACCGCCGAGGGCGAGCTCTATCTGATCAATGCGCAACGGATCCTCGGCGAGATCGAGGAGATGGAGAGCCAGGTGTCGAGCAGCCGGGCCGAGCCCAAGGGGCTGCTGCGGGTCAATGCGCCGCTGGGCTTCGGCCGCACCCATGTCGGCCCGGCGATTTCTTCGTTCCTCAGGCGCTATCCGGAAGTCGAGGTGCAACTGCACCTGACCGACCGGCCGATCAACCTGCCGGACGATGCCATCGACGTCGCCATCCGCTTCGGTGAGCTTCCCGACTCCCGGCTGATCGCCCGCAAGATCGCCACGAACCGCCGCCGGCTCTGCGCTGCGCCGGCCTACCTGGAGGCCTTCGGCCGCCCTGAAACGCCCAAGGACCTGATGCAGCACAACTGCATCGTGCTACGCCAGAACGACGCGGCCTTCGGTATCTGGCGGCTGAGCCGCGGCAAGCAGACCGAGTCGGTCAAGGTACGCGGCGGCCTCAGCACCAACGATGGGGAGGTGGCGCTGAACTGGGCGCTGGATGGCCACGGCATCCTCATGCGCGCAGAGTGGAACCTCGCAAGTCACTTGCGCTCTGGCCGACTAGTGGAAGTGCTGGGGGACTACGAAACGCCTCCAGCTGATATCTACGCCACCTATCTTGAACGCCTCAACCTGTCCGCCAAGGTGTCCTTCTTCGTCGAGCATCTACGCGACTTCTTCCGGCAAAACGCCGGAGAGCGGGGGGATAGCCTCGCGGCGTGGCAGTGAGCACGTGGTGCGCTGGCCTGCCGTGGTCCCACCCTGTTCAGCGCCGCGGCAGGCATTACAGGGTGCAGGCCAGCAAGATCATGGTCGCAACGTTCTAGACAGCATTTGGTAATGCCGGCACTGGTTTTCCTGTACCGACAATTCCCCAAGTGCCTGACGCTCCCGCGGGCAACCGGCGTGTCTCAGCCCTGCAGGAAACGCTGGGCCAGGTCGAGTTGGGAGTGGGCCAGTTGGTGCAGCTCCTGGCCGATCTGGGTGCTGCGTTGCGCCTGGCCGGCGCTCTGCTGGGCGAGACCGGCGATGCGGGCGATCTGGCGGTTGATTTCCTCGGCCACCTGGCCCTGTTCCTCCACCGCGCTGGCCATCTGCAGGCTCATGCCGCTGATCTGTCCGACTTCGCCGCTGATGCGCCGCAGCGCCTCGCGCACTTCCGCCACGTCGCGGCTGGATTGCTGAGCCGCCGCCTCGCCGCGCCGGGCGGTGGCCAGGGCGTCGGCGCTGCCGTTGCGCAGGCGTTCGATGGATTGCTGGATCTGCCCGGTGGAGTCGCGGGTCCGGGAGGCGAGGGTGCGAACCTCATCGGCCACTACGGCGAAGCCCCGGCCCGATTCCCCCGCCCGGGCCGCTTCGATCGCGGCGTTGAGGGCCAGCAGGTTGGTCTGCTCGGCGATGCTCTGGATCACTTCAGCGATACCGCTGATGGATTCGATGGACTCGGCGAGCTGGCCCACCGCGTCACCGATGGCTTCCACCGAGCCGCTCAGGGTTTCCATGGAGGCCTGGCTGTCGGCCGCCAGCCGGTCGCCGTCGCGGGCCAGGTGATCGACCGCCTGGGTCGCCTCGGCGCTGTCCTGCAGGTTGCGCGACAGTTCCTGGATGGTGCTGCTCATCTGCTGCACCGCGGCGGCGGACTGCTCGGTTTCCTCCAATTGGCGTTCCAGTTGCCCGGCTTCGCCGGCGACCAGTGCCGACGATTCCCCGGCGCGGCTGCGCAGGATGTCGCCGTTGATATGGATGCGCGCCATTACCGTGCGCAGGCGTAGCTGCAGGTTGCCCAGGGCCATGTCCAATTCGGCGTCGATGCCGCCGCGCGTGCTGTAGGCCGAAGCCAGCAGCGGGTCGCTGTAGACCTGTGGATAACGCGCCAGGCCGCCTCGGGTGCCGCGCCGGCGATTGTGGGCCGCCTGCAGGGTGATGGCGCTGATGCCCGCTAGCAGACCCAGCGCCTCCAGGGGCGACAGGGCGCCGGCGACGGTGGCCGTGCCGACGCCGAGGGCGGCCAGCAGCGCCAGGCTGTGCTCCCGGGCCAGGCGCAGGCCGCGTTGCCAGGGGGCTTCGGCGCTCAAGCCCCGGCGCAGCCTGACGTAGAGGGCATCGGCGCGTCGGCAGGCCTCCCGTTCCATGGGGTGGTAGACGGTGCCGAGGGCCACCAGTTGGCCGCCGTCGAACAACGGCACCACGTAGAGGTCGCTCCAGAAGGTGCCGCCCTCCCGGTGCTGGCCCATCAGCGGGCCGTTCCAGGGCACGCCGGCGCGCAGGGTACGCCACATCCGCTCGATCACCTGCTCGGGCATGCCCGGGTGGTTGATGCAGGTGAAGGCCTGGTTCAGCAACTGGTCCCGGCGGTAGCCGCACAACGCCAGGTATGCGTCGTTGCACTGGAGCAGGCGACCGTCCGGGTCGAGGCGCGAGATGGGCGGTTCGATGAAATCCTGGGTGTTCATCCGCAGCTCCTGTTTACCAGCCCGGGCCGCGACTGGTGTGCATCTTGCGCACCATGGCATCGAAGAACTTGGTGGCGAAGCCGCTTTCGCGGATCAGCATGGCGGTGAGGTCGGTGCATTTCGCCTGGATGGCCACGGGCAGCGGGTGATCCTCGCCGCCGAGGGCGCCGGCTGCGCACTGGATCTCCGCCGCGCGCTGCACGGTCCAGAGCAGGAAGAAGGTGTTGGCGATGCTGCTCTCGCCCACGGCGATACCGTGGTTGCGCAGCACCAGGATGTGTTTGTCCCCGAGGCTCTCGATCATCCGCACCTTCTCGTCATCGAACAGGGTGATGCCCTCGAACTCGTGGTAGCCGATGCGGCCGTAGAGCTGGGCGCCGTAGAAGTTGTCGTGGGAGAAACCGGACTGCTTCTGGACGATCGCGGAGATGGGCGTGGTGTGGGTGTGAATGAGGCAATGGATATCGTCCCGCGCGCCATGCACCGCGCTGTGCAGGGCGAAGCCGGCGGGGTTGGCATCGAAGGGGGACTCCTCCAGCTTGCGGCCGTGCAGGTCCACCTTGAGCAGGTTGGCCGGCGTGACCTCGGTGTAGTTGAGGCCGAAGGGGTTCACCAGGTAGTGATGGGCCGGGCCGGGCAGGCGCGCGGAGATGTGGTTGAAGATGGTTTCGGTCCAGCCGAAGTAGTCCACCAGGTGGTAGCAGTGGGCGAGCTGGACGCGCAGGGCCCACTCTTCGTCGCTGCAGTGGCTCGGCTGGGTGATGGGGGCGATGGCGTTCATGGACGGCTCCGGTCAGGGGCGTGGCTGGTCGGCGCGAAAGCGCGCCAGGGCGACCAGGTGGCGAGTGATGGGCATGGGCAGTTCAAGGCGCTCGGCCAGTTCCAGTACCGAGTCACCGATGGCGGCCAGTTCCAGGGAGCGGCCTTTGTCATAGTCCTGGAGCATCGAGGTGCGCACCGCGCCCATGCCGGCGCCCAGGTCGAGGAAGGTTTGCGGATCGAACTCGATGCGTGCGCCATAGGCCGCCGCTGTCAGCAACGTCTCGTGCAGGCAGTCGCCGGCGAGCTGACGCAGGTCGGCCTGGCCGTAGATCTGTTCCAGGGTGGCGCCGGTAATCACCGACAACGGGTTGGAGCTGAGGTTGGCGATGGCCTTGGTCCAGACCGAATCGCGGATGCGCTCGCTGGCGCGGGCTTCGATTCCCGCTCCCGCCACCACCGCCCGCAGCTGTTCCAGGCGCGATGTGAGGCGGTTGTCGGGCTCGCCGAAGATCATCAGGTGCGGGTTCTGCGCCTCGGCCACGGCGGGGGCCGGGCATTGCGCGGTGATGAAGACCACGCAGCCGATCACCCGGGTGAGGTCGATGCGTTCGGCGAGCAGGCCCTGCGGGTCCACGGCGCGGATGTGCTGGCCGGCGAAGCGGCCTTCCAGGCCGTGGAAGTACCACCAGGGCAGGCCGTTGACGACCGGCACCACCAGGCTCTCGGCGTGTAGCAGCGGCTGGATGTCGGCGGCGAGGGCGGGCAGGGCGTCGGCCTTGGCACAGAGGAAGACGATGTCCTGGGGGCCGAGGTCGTGGGCGCGGTCGCTGGCGGGGACGCGGACGAAGTGGTGGCCGTCGAGGTCGTCCAGGTGGATGCCGTTCGCGCGGATGGCTGCCAGGGTGGCGCCTCGGGCCAGGACCGAGACCGCATTGCCGGCGTCGGCCAGGCGTGCGGCCAGGGTGCAGCCGATGGCGCCCGCCCCGGCGATGCAGATACGGGGTGAGTGGTTCATGGTTCCTCCTTGAGGGCCCGGCCTTGGCGGCCGGGCCGGTGCGTCAGCTGGCGAGCATCTCCTGGTGCTTGCTCGCCAGGCCGAGGTAGGCCTCGATCACGCGCGGGTCGTCGGCCAGTTGGGCGGCGGGGCCTTCCATGGCGATCTGTCCGGTTTCCAGTACGTAGGCGTAGTCGGCCACCCTCAGCGCGGCGCGGGCGTTCTGTTCCACCAGCAGGATGGACACCCCCTGTTGGCGCAGGGTGGTGATGATGCGGAAGATTTCGCGGGTGATCAGCGGCGCCAGGCCCAGGCTGGGTTCGTCGAGCATCAGCAGCTTGGGTTTGGCCATCAACGCGCGGCCCACGGCGAGCATCTGCCGCTCACCGCCGGAGAGGGTGGCGGCCAGTTGGTCGCGGCGCTCCCGCAGGCGCGGGAAGAGGTCGTAGACCTCCTTCAGGGTTTCGCCGTGGTCGCGCTTGCCGCTGCGGTGGCGCTGGAAGGCGCCGAGCAGCAGGTTGTCGGCGACGGTCATGCTGCCGAACAGCTCGCGCTTCTCCGGCACCAGGCCGAGGCCGCGCGACACCATCACTTCCACTTCCGGCACCGCTTCCAGGCTGCCGTCGAACTCGACCCGGCCACGGGAGCCGAGCACGCCCATGATGGCCGAGAGCAGGGTGGTCTTGCCGGCGCCGTTAGGGCCGATCACGGTGACGATCTGCCCCTGGCCGACGGTGAGGCTGGCGTTGCCAAGGGCCTCCACCTTGCCGTAGGCGACGCTGAGATCACGGACCTCCAGCACGGCGTTGGTCACGAGGTTTTGCGGCTGCTTCAGGTCTTGAATCGGCATGTTCATCACTCGGCTCCTCCGAGATAGGCTTCCAGCACGGCCGGGTCCTTCTGTACGTCGGCCGGCAGCCCGTGGGCGATGCGTTGGCCGAACTCCATCACCACCACCCGGTCCACCAGGCCCATGACGAAGTCCATGTCGTGCTCCACCAGCAGGATCGCCATGCCTTCGCTGCGCAGGCGGCTGAGCAGCATGCCGAGGGCTTCCTTCTCCTTGTGGCGCAAGCCGGCGGCGGGCTCGTCGAGCAGCAGCAGGCAGGGGTTGGCGCAAAGGGCGCGGGCGATCTCGAGGATGCGCTGCTGGCCGAGGGCCAGACTTCCGGCTTCGGCATCGAGGTAGTCGCCCAGGCCGACGCGCTCCAGCTGGCGGCGGGCTTCGGCCAACAGCTCGGCTTCCTCGGCGCGGTCCAGGCGCAGCGCGGCGCTGAGCACGCCCTTGTGGCCGCGCAGGTGGGCGCCGATGGCAACGTTTTCCAGCACGCTCATTTCCGGCAGCAGCTTCACATGCTGGAAGGTGCGGCTCATGCCCATGGCGGCGATGTTGCGGGAAGCGATGCCGTTGATGCGCTGCCCGCGGAACAGCACCTCGCCCGAGGTGGGCGTATCCACACCAGAGAGCTGGTTGAACAGGGTGCTCTTGCCGGCGCCATTGGGGCCGATCAATGCGAGGATTTCCCCGGCGCGCACGTCCAGGTTCATGTCGTTGTTGGCCACCAGCCCACCGAAGCGGCGGGTGACATTGCGGGCTTCCAGCAGCACTTCACCGGCCGCAGGCAGATCGCGGCGCGGCAGCTCGGCGGCGGCGCCGACACTGATCACCCTGCGTGGTTTCCAGGACGCCGGCACCAGGCGCAGCAGCAACGGCCAGAGGCCGCCGGGCGCACGCTGCATGAGCAGGATGATGATCAGCCCGAAGACAATCACCTCGTAGTTGCCGGTGCTGCCGAAGAGTTGCGGCAGCAGGTCCTGCAGCCACTGCTTGAGCAGGGTCAGCACGCCGGAGCCGAGCAGTGCGCCCCAGACGCTGGCCACGCCGCCGATCAGCGCCATGAACAGGTAGTCGATGCCCATGTGCAGGCCGAAGGGCGTGGGGTTCACGAAGCGCTGGGTGTGGGCATAGAGCCAACCCGAGACGGCGGCGAAGAGGGCGGAGATGACGAAGATCACCAGCTTGGAGCGGAAGGTGTTCACCCCCATCGACTCGGCCATCAGCTGGCCGCCTTTGAGGGCGCGGATGGCGCGGCCTTCGCGGGAATCCAGGAGGTTCTGGGTGACCAGCATGGCGCAGAGCAGCACCGCCCAGATCAGGTAGTAGATCTCCTCGCCCTTGTTCAGCTCCCAGCCGAACACGGAAATGGAGGGCAGGCCGCTGACGCCGGTGTGGCCACCCAGGGATTCCATCGTGCCGAACAGGTAGTAGAGCGACAGCCCCCAGGCGATGGTGCCCAGCGGCAGGTAATGACCGGAGAGCTTGAGGGTCAGGGCACCGAGCAGCAAGGCCACCGCGCCGGTCAGGACCAGCCCCACCAGCAGGGTCAGCCAGGGCGAGGCGCTGGCCCAGGCCAGCCAGCCCGGCAGGTCCTGCACGGTAGTCAGGTAGGCGCTGGTATAGGCGCCAAGGCCAACGAAGGCGGCCTGGCCGAAGCTGGTCATGCCGCCGACGCCGGTGAGCAGCACCAGGCCGAGGACCACCAGCGTGTAGAGGCCGATGTAGTTCAGCAGGGTGACGTAGAAGGGCGGCAGCAGCAGCGGCGCGAGGCCGAGCACGGCCACCAGGGTGAGGATCAGGTAGCGCGGTTTCATTCATCGTCCTCCACATGACGGCTGGTGAGGGAGCGCCAGAGCAGGAAGGGGATGATCAGGGTGAAGACGATGATCTCCTTGTAGGTGCTGGCCCAGAACATCGAGAAGGCCTCGATCAGGCCCACGCCCAGGGCGCCCAGGGCAGCGACCGGGTAGCTCACCAGGCCGCCGATGATGGCGCCGACGAAACCCTTGAGGCTGATGACGAAACCCGAGTCGAAATAGAGGGTGGTGATGGGGGCGATGAGGATGCCCGACAGCGCGCCGATGAAGGTGGCCAGGGCGAAGGTGGATTTGCCCGCCAGCGTCGGCGAGATGCCCATCAGTCGCGCGCCCAGGCGGTTCACTGCGGTGGCGCGCAGGGCCTTGCCATACAGGCTGCGCTCGAAGAACAGGAACAGGCTGATGATCAGTGCCAGGGACACGGCGATCACCCACAGCGTCTGGCTGTTGAAGGTCACCGGGCCGAGGGTCAGGCCGGCCTCGGAGAACGGTGCGGTGCGCGCGCCTTCCGGGCCGAACATCAGCAGGCCGATGCCCACCATGGACACGTGCACGGCGATGGAGACGATCAGCAGCACCAGGGCGCTGGCCGAGGCCAGGGGCTGGAACACCAGGCGATAGAGCTGCGGTCCGAGGGGCACCACCAGCGCCAGGGTCAACAGTGCCTGGATCGCCATGGGCAGGTCGGCCAGGGGCAGCCCACGGATCAGGCCCACCATGGCCAGGGCGTAGGCGAGCTTGAGGACAATCCGCCTGGGAAAGCGGAACCCGCGGCTGGCGCGGGTGGCGTCATACAGGTCCATGGCGCAGTCGGCCAGGGTGAGGGCGAGCAGCAGCCAGACCAGTGCGGTGGGCTGGCCAGCCTGCAGGGCGGCCATGGTCAGCGCGCCGTAGGTGACGAACTCGCCCTGGGGGATCAGCAGGATGCGCGTCACGGTGAAGACCAGCAGGATCGACAGCGCCAGCAGCGCATAGATGGCGCCGTTGGTGATGCCGTCCTGGCCGAGCAGCAGGGCAATCTGGAAATTCATGGTGGGAACTCTTGTTGCGGTGTGAGTAGCCGCGGCCTCGCTCTGTAGGGTGGTCTTCATCCCACCCTGCAGAGCGAGGCCGTGCAGGCTGCGATCAGTTGCTGCCGAGCAGGGTCCAGGTGCCGTTCTTTACCTGGATCAGTTCGCGACCGCGCTCGTCAAAGCCGCTGTGGTCATCCGGCGTCATGTTGTAGACACCCTGGGTGGCGGGTACCTCGTGGCTTGCCTCCAGCGCATCGCGCAGGGCGGCGCGGAACTCCGGGGTGCCCGGCGCGGCCTTGGCGGCGGCCAGCGGGATGGCCTTCTGCAGCAGCAGGCCGGCGTCGAAGGTGTTGGCGCCGAAGGTGGCCGGCTTGCTGCCGTTGAGCTTTTCGTAGGCGGTCACGTACTCGCCTGCGATGGCCTTGGACGGGTGGCTGTCCGGCATCTGGTCGAGCACCAGCATCAGGCTCGCAGCCAGGATGGTGCCTTCCACCTTCTTGCCACCGAGCTTGAGGAAGTCCGGCAGGGCGGCACCGTGGGTCTGGTACATCTGGCCGCGATAGCCCTGGTCGAACAGGGTGGTCTGCGGCAGTACCGCGGCGCTGCCGGGGGCGGCCACCAATACGGCGTCCGGGCGGGACGCGAGCACCTTCAGGCTCTGGCCGGTGACCGAAGTGTCCTGGCGCTGGAAGCGCTCATTGGCCACCAGCTTGATGCCGTGCTCGGCCGCCATGGCGCCCATCACTTTGGACCAGTTCTCGCCGTAGGGGTCGGCGGTGCCGATGAAGCCCAGGGTCTTCACGCCACGGGTGGTCATGTCTTCCACCAGAGCCTTGGCGATCAGGTCGTCGTTCTGGGTGGTCTTGAACACCCACTTCTTCTGCTCGTTCATCGGCAGCACCACGGCGGCGGTGCCCACCGGAGCCAACAAGGGTACGCCGGCCTCGGCGACGAACTGGATCACGCCCATGGCGTTGGGCGAACCGCTCGGGCCGATGATGGCGTCCACGTTTTCCTCGCTGATGAGTTTCTTCAGCGCCTTCACGGTGGCGGTGGGGTCGCTGCCGTCATCCAGGGCGATGTACTTCACCGGCTGGTCGCCGGCCTGGGTGGGCAGCAGCGGCACGGAATTCTTCTGGGGCAGCCCGACGAGGGCGATGGGACCGGTGGAGGAGGTGATGACGCCGACCTTCACTTCGGCCTGTGCGAACGACAGGCAGGCGGCGCTGAGGAGCAGGGTGGACACGGCTTGTTTGAAGTGCATGACGTACTCCGGGGTTGCAAGGCTATTGGAGAGGCAAGGACCCGCAGTGCGCGTCGGCTGCTAGGGACCGATGCGCGGATGGCTTGCCGCCTTCTTGTTGTTCTGGCGCCACGAGGCGCTACCGGCGGGTATCCCGCTCGGCGGGAAACCAAAGTGCAGCTCCCGTGCCAGAAAACCTGCTCCGTGCCGGTGCGGTGATGGCGGGGACCTGCTCGCCCTGCCTGTTTTTCCATCAAGTCAGCGCTTTCTGACGCCTCCATCGGACGCTTCCGAAAACCCCTTTTGCACCAGTGGCAATCGGCCTTGCAGCAGTCTTTTGCATGGTGTTTTTTGCGTCTAAATCAGTAATTTTTATGGCTTTAAAATCTCTGTTTTATTGCTCGTTTTTTTGCGACGAAGTGAAAACATTTCGTTCGATAAACGCACAAGCGCAGAAGCTGAGAAAGACGAGTGTTTCCCTTTTTATGGATGAGAAGTAGTCGTATCTAAATCATAAATATATGAAAAATAACGATTAATTTGATTGTGATGCGTGATTTTTCCAATTTGTACGTGTTACTGAATTGCACGTTACTGGTGCTTGGCAACTCAGAAATGCACCGAAAATACACACTCCTTTTCTTGTGATAATTCAATTGACATTTCACGTAATTCTTCCGATTTTAGATTTACGCGATCGACACCCCGGACAGGGTCTCGATCGAGCACCAACAAGAACGCCAATGGGTGAAGCAAATGACGATAGTGGTCGAGAAGCTGGAGCTGGGGGGCGCGGGGCGAACCGTGATGGTGAAGGACACCATCGATATCGCCGGCCACCCGACCCGTGCCTCCAGTCGTGCGCTGGAAGAAGCGCACGACGCCGAGCGTCATGCCGATGTGGTCCAGGCGCTGCTGGACGCGGGCTGCCGCATCACCGGCAAGACCAGCCTGCATGAACTGGCGTTCGGCACCACCGGCCTGAATGCCTGGACCGGTACTGCGGAGAACCCGCGTTATCCCGGCCGCGTACCCGGCGGTTCTTCCAGCGGTTCGGCTGCCGCCGTCGCCGCTGGCCTCTGCGACTTTTCCCTGGGCACCGACACCGGCGGTTCGGTGCGCGTACCCGCTGCCTGTTGCGGCGTGTTTGGCCTCAAGCCCACCTTCGGCCGCGTCAGCCGCGCCGGTGTGATGCCGGCGCAAACCTCCCTGGACTGCGTCGGTCCCTTCGCCGCCAGCATTGATCTGCTGATCGAAGCCATGGCGGTCATCGACCCGTCATTCAAGGCGCTGCCCGACGTCAGCGGCATTCGCATCGGCGTGGTGCCGGTCGAGGCCAACCCGGAAGTGCAGGCGGCCCTGGATGCCGTGCTGGAAGCCTCGGATTTCGAGTTGCACAGCGTCCCGCTGCCCGGCATGCAAGCCGCTTATGACGCGGGTCTGGCTGTCATCAACCGGGAAACCTGGAACGCCTGCGGTCACCTGGTGGAAACCGGCCTGGTGGGCGCCGATGTCGCGTCCCGTCTGCTGGCCGCCAGCAAGACCACCGATGCCGCCCTGGCTGAAGCCGAAGCCATTCGCGCCGCCTTCACCGCCGAGGTGGACGCCGCCCTGGCGCACTGCCCGATCCTCGCGCTGCCGACCCTGCCCGATTACCCGGCACGGGTCGCAGACGCCGCCGACACCCGCGCGGCCATCGGCATGACCGCCTTCGTGCGGCCGTTCAACCTCACGGGTCACCCGGCGTTGAGCATCCCCTTCGAGGGCGTCTCGAAACTGCCGGTGGGCCTGCAACTCGTTGCCGCCAAGGGCGCGGATGAACTGCTTTGCGCAGTCGCCCGCGAGTTCGTGCGGCGCCTCGAACAATAACCACAAAGCCCACCTGGAGAGCCCCATGTCTTCGCTAAGCGCGCTGGATTACCAGCCCCCCGCCCCGATTACCGCGAGTGAAGGATTCCAGGCGCTGCTCGCCGACATCCGCGAGCGTGCCCGGCACGAGGAATTCGACCGGCAGAAATTCATTTCCCAGGACGTGATCGAGCGCTTCAAGGAACTTGGCGTCTACCGCGCGCTGGTGCCCACCCGCTTCGGCGGCGACCAGCGCTCGCCCATGGAGTTCTGCCAGATGGTGGAGGAAATCTCCGCCGCCGACGGTTCCGCCGGCTGGGTCGCCAGTTTCGGCATGAACCCGGTGTACCTGGCCGCGCTGCCCATGGCGACCCTGGAAAAGATCTACGCCAATGGCCCGGACGTGGTCTTCGCCGGTGGCATCTTCCCGCCGCAGCCGGCCGCCTTCGTCGAGGGCGGGCTGGAAGTGAACGGGCGCTGGAAGTTCTCCAGCGGCTGCATGGGCGCCACCCTGATCGGTGTCGGCATCAGCCCGAAGAATGGCGACACCGTGGGCCTGCCGCGCTTGGCGGTGATGCCGCGCGAGAAGGTGAAGATCGAGGAAACCTGGGATGTGGTCGGCCTGATCGGCACCGGCAGCCATGACGTCGTGATCGACGGCGTGGTAGTGCCCGAGGATTGGACCTTCGTTCGCGGCGGTCCGGCCAACCTCGACGAGCCGATGTTCCGCTACCCGTCGCTGTCGTTCGCCACCCAGGTGCTGTCCGTGGTCGGCCTGGGCGTTGCCCGCGCCGCGCTGGACTATCTCAGCGGCATGGCCAGCGGCCGTTTCTCCGTCACTGGCGCTCCGGCCCTGGCCGACCGCCCCCTGGCGCAGATGCAGATGGCCAAGGCCGAAGCCGAGCTGCGCGCCGCCCGCGCCTGGTTCTACGAGGCAATGGAAAGCGCCTGGGCAACCGTGCTCGCCGGCGACGCCGTGAGCGTGGAGCAGACCAACCTGCTGCGCCTGTCCTCGACCCACGCCACTCGCGTGTCTGCCGAAGTGGCGCGCAGCGCGCAGATGCTCTCCGGCATGACGGGTGTCTACCGCGACAACCCGCTGTCGCGCTTCGTCAACGACACCCTGGTGATCACCCAGCACGCCTTCATGGGCGACATGACCTACCAGAACGCCGGCGCGATCTTCTTCGGCAACAAGCCGCTGCCCGGCTACCTGTGAATTCCAACTGACTGATCGGTGATTTCGATGAGCGAGAAAAAAGCCCTGCGCGTCCTGTTCTGCATGGGTATCAACCAGAACTTCTTCGACGCCCCGCGCGACGAGCAACTGCAGGTGTGGGCCGCCTTCAGCGAAATGTGGAACGGCATCCACGACCTGCCCGGCGTGAAGGTGTTCGGCAACATGGACGACGACCAGAGCATGGTCGGCCCGTCCACCGGCTACCCCTGGACCACCTACCTGCTGGCTGACGTGCCGGACATCGAGACCGTGCACGCCGCCTGCAACCTGTTCCGCACCACGGCGGTGGGCGACGGCACTTACAAGCTCTGGCGCTACGCCAAGGTCGAGGCCCGCACCGGCCGCGAACTGATTATCCAGCGCGCGTGACCGCCATGACCGAAGCCCTTGAGCAACGCCTGCGCCAACTGGAAAGCGAGCACGCCGTACGCGCCTGCATGAACCGCTACATGGAGCTGTGCGACGCGCTGGATGCCCGCACGCCACTGGATGAGCTGGCCGGCCTGTTCACCGCCGATGCCATCTGGGAAGGCAAGGGCGCCAAGTACGCCAAGAGTTTCGGTGGCTACCAGGGCCGTGAGGCGATTCGCGCCATGTTCGCCACCTACATGGTGGAGCCGGCGCACTTCGCCCTGAACGTGCACTTCCTCTGCTCCGAGTTGATTCGTGTGCACGACGACAGCGCAGACGGCAGCTGGGTGATGTTGCAGACCTCGACCTTCGCCAGCGGCGCTTCGCACCTCAATGCGGCGCGCCTGACGGTGAAGTTCCGCGAGGAGGAGGGCGCCTGGCGCATGGCGCATTTCCAGACCGAGAACCTGTTCAGCCGCCCGGTGGATGCCTGGAACGATTCCGCGCACCTGCCGGTGCCGGGCAAATGAAGACGCCTGCGCGCGAACTTGTAGGAGCGAGCTTGCTCGCGAAAGGAGAGCGACCGGGGTTCGCGAGCACGCTCGCTCCTACGGAAGCCACCAACAAGAGATTTCTGTGAGTCGGCGTATTGCGCCGACGAGGAGTGACCGTGACCAACCTGATCGAAACCGTGAACCTGGCCAGCTCGCCGGCCGACCTGGTGCTGCACGACCGCGTGCACACCTCCCTCTACACCGACGCCCGCCTGTTCGACGAAGAGCTGGAGAAGGTGTTCTACAGCACCTGGATCTGGGTCGCCCATGCCAGCGAGATTCCCGAGGCCGGCAGCTACAAGAGCACCTACGTCGGCAAGCAGCCGGTGATCGTCGTGCGTGACCGCAAGAAGGACGTGCACGTCCTGCTCAACCGCTGCCGTCACCGTGGCGCCACCGTCTGCGAGCACAAGAAGGGCAAGACCAACAGCTTCGTCTGCCCCTACCACGGCTGGAGCTACGCCCTGGACGGCAGCCTGCGCGGCGTGCCGCACCCGGAGAGCTACGCCGACTGCCTGGACAAGGGCGAGCTGCCGCTGGTGAGCCTGCGTGTCGAGCAATACAACGGCATGATCTTCGCCACCTTCAAGGACGATATCGAGCCGCTGGTGGACTTCCTCGGCCCAGCCAAGAAGTGGATCGACCTGTTCATGAAACAGGGTGCCGGCTACGGCGTGAAGGTTTCCGGTGAGCACCGCTTCCGCTTCCCCGGCAACTGGAAGATCCAGCTGGAAAACACCACCGACGCCTACCATTTCCCGCTGGTGCACAAGTCGTTCCTGTCCTCGGTGGACGAACAGACCCTGGAGCTCTTCGACTTCGTCAAAGGCCCGGGCTATGTCGAAGACCTCGGCAACGGCCACAGCGTGATGGTGATGATCCCCGACCTGGTGGACCTGGAAGCCAATCTCGACCTGCCGATCCCCGAACGCTTCGAGGCCCTGGCCGCAGAACTGCGCGCCGAAGGCATCGAGGAGCAGCAGGTGCGCCGCATCGTCCGCGCCGTCGGTGGCTCCGGCTTCAACCTCAACCTGTTCCCCAACGTCGCCTGCTCCATGGCCTTCTTCCGCGTGCTGCAACCGATCTCGGTGAACGAGACCGAAATCCACCACGCAGTGATCACCATGGACGGCGGCCCGGCCGTGGCCAACCGCTACCGCCTGCGCCTGCACGAACACTTCCAGGGCCCCATGGGCTTCGGCACCCCGGACGATTCCGAGGCCTGGGAGCGCGTGCAGAAGGGTGCCCAGGCGGGCACCGACCTCTGGATCATGCTCAACCGCGGCCTGCCTGGCGAGAAGCCGAGCGAGGACGGGCTGATCAGCGACGTGAGCGCCGAAACCGGCATGCGCGCGGCCTATCAGCAGTGGAAAAAGATGATGTCGGCCTAACCCCATCCGACGCCGCGCGCGCCCTTCCCCTGCGGTGAGAAGGGCGGCGTGGCCACGCAACGCACAGTTTGAAGAGACCAGCCATGAACCTTGAATTGCTCAACCACGTCAGCGCCTTCATCTGGCAGGAAGCGGACATGCTCGACCACGGCGAATTCGACGCCTGGTTGAACCTGTGGTCCGACAAGGGCACCTACATCATCCCGATCGATCCGAACGAGACCGATTTCGAGAACACCCTCAACTACGCCTACGACGACCACCACATGCGCCAACTGCGCGTGCAGCGCCTGATCGGCGGCGAGTCCATCTCCACCAGCCCGCGTGCCCGCACCGTGCGTGCCCTGTCGCGTTTCCGTGTGCTGGGCGAGGAAGGCGGCGTGGTGACCGTGCGCTGCGCACAGAACCTGCGGGAGTTCCGCAAGGACGTGCTCAAGCACTACACCGCCGACATCACCTTCCAGCTCAAGCGCGAAGGCGAGGGCTTCAAGATCCAGCGCAAGCTGATCCAGCTGATCAACTCCACCGATACCCTGGCCGGTATCGGCTACATCCTCTGAGGGCCAGTCCATGAGCTGCTGCGCGTTGGCGATACCGCGTCATCATTGGCTTCGAGATGCTCATTTACGGCACGTAAACTCCGCTCTCTCAGCCCTTGCTTCCTTGTCTCGCTCTAGCTCGCGAGCCCATGAACAGACCCTCGGGAGCGCGCCATGAGCCAAGTAGCCCTGGTTACCGGCGCGGCGCAAGGCCTCGGCCTCGCCATCGCCAGCCGCCTGTTCGCCGCCGGTCACGCGGTGGTGATCACCGACCTGTCGCTGGAGCGTGCCCACGCCGCTGCCGATCGGCTCGACCCCAGCGGCGAACGCAGCCTGGCGCTGAAGCTCGACGTGGCCAGCAAGGCCGACTTCGAGTCGGCACTGGCGGCGACCCTGGAACGCTTCGGTGCGCTGCACGTGGTGGTGAACAACGCCGCCATGACCATGACGACGCCGGTCATGCAGATCAGCCCCGAAGAGTTCGACCGCGTCCTGAGCCTCAATACCCGCAGTGTCTTCGTCGGCTGCCAGGTGTTTGGCGCGCACATGGCCGCAGCCGGCTACGGGCGGATCGTCAACATGGCTTCCCTGGCCGGGCAGAACGGCGGCACCGCCACGGGCGCGCACTACGCCGCGTCCAAGGGCGCCATCGTCACCCTGACCAAGATCTTCGCCAAGGAGCTGGCGGCCAATGGTGTGACCGTCAACGCCATCGCGCCCGGGCCGATCGAATCGCCCGCCGTGCGCGCAGCGGTGCCGGCCGAGCGCATGGAAGGGCTGCTCGCCAATATCCCGGTCAAGCGTCTGGGCGATGCGGATTTCCTCGGCGACCTGGTGGTGCAGCTGGCGCGTCCTGAAGCCTATTTCACCACCGGGGCGACCTGGGATGTGAACGGTGGGTTGTTCATGCGCTAAGTGCGCGAAGCGACAAAGCAAGGCCGTGCGTGCAGTGCGGTGGGTAACAACGAGAACAAGCAGCACCTCGAAGGTGCGGGAAGGCCGGTATGAGTGAGCAAGTGTTGAATCTGGTGGTCCGCAAGCGGGTGGAGCAGGGCGAGGGCGTGGTGATCCTCGACCTCGCTGACCCGTCGGGCAAACCCCTGCCGGCGTTCGAAGCCGGCGCCCATGTGGATATCCACCTCAAGCCCGGCCTGGTGCGCCAGTACTCCCTCTGCGGTGATCCGGCGAATGCCTCCGTCTACCGCCTCGGCGTGCTGCGTGACCCGGCTTCCCGTGGTGGTTCGGTGGCGGTCCATGAACTGCTGCAGGAAGGCAGCGAGGTGGCCATCGGCGCACCGCGCAACCTCTTCCCGCTGGCTGCCGACGCCAGCCGCTCGATCCTGATTGGCGGCGGCATTGGCATCACCCCGATGATCGCCATGGCCCACGAACTGGCCGCGCAGGACAGCGCCTTCGAGCTGCATTACTGCGGTCGTTCGCGCAGCCGTACCGCCTTCCTCGATGAGCTGGAAAACGCCGACTTCGCGGCCTGCGTGCACACCCACTTCGACGACGAAGACGCCGCGCAGAAGCTCGACCTGCCCACCGTGCTGGGTAAGCCGGCCGACGACGTTCACGTCTATGTCTGCGGGCCGGCCGGGTTCATGGACTGGGTGATTGCCGAAGCCGGTAAGGCCGGTTACGCCGACGATCACATCCACCGCGAGTACTTCCAGGTTGAAGTGGACGCCAGCGGCGACAGCTTCGAAGTGGTCGCCGAGCGCAGTGGCAAGACCGTGCAGGTGGCCGAGGGCCAGAGCATCGTCGACGCGCTGGCCGGCGTCGGCATCAAGATCGAGATTTCCTGCGAGCAGGGCGTTTGCGGTACTTGCCTGTGCGACGTGCTGGAAGGGGAGCCGGACCACCGCGACGTCTACCTGACCGATGAAGAGAAGGCCGCCAACGACCAGATCCTGGTCTGCTGCTCGCGGGCCAAGTCACAAAAACTGGTGCTGGACATCTGACAGCAGAGGGGCAAGACCATGGTCGATACCACTGGATTCCGTAATGCCATGGCGCTGCTGGGCGGCGCCGTTTCAGTCATCACCACCGACGGTGCCGCAGGCCGCTTCGGCTTCACCGCTTCGGCAGTGTGCAGCGTTACCGACCAGCCGCCGACGCTGCTGGTGTGCATGAACCGCTCCTCGTTCGCCAATGGCCATTTCAAGCAGAACGGCGTGCTCAGCGTGAACGTGCTGACCGCCGAGTTGAAGGACATCTCCGCCGTGTTCGCCAACCGCGAACTGAGCCCCGACGAGCGCTTTGCCCGCGCCAGTTGGAGCACCCTGGAGAGCGGTTCGCCGCTGCTGGACGACGCCCTGGTGAGCTTCGACTGCCGCATCGCCCAAGCCCATGAGGTGGGTTCCCACACCATTTTCTACTGCGAAGTGCTGGGCATTCGCCACGGCAAGAGCCAGGAAGGCCTGGTGTATTTCAACCGCGCCTACCACCGCCTGGGAGATGCCTCGCGCTCGGCGTGCTGAGCCGTCGGTGGCGGTGGGCTGAAGCCCACCCTACAGCACGGATACCACGCGTAGGGTGGGCTTCAGCCCACCAATGAAAGAATTCCGGAGTTTCTCCGGATTACCTGGCGAGTTTCCTTCGCCAAGTTTTGAGTTGTACGCATAACTAGAAATCGAGGGCGCCCGTACATATTCGGGTAACGGGCCTTGCTACGCCTTTTTGCAGTAAGTGGTCATAAAAACAACACTGCGGATTAACTGCCTGAGTTGCTCTTTAGCTAATTAATCTGCTCCCACTCAATGTGCTTTGCGTGCACATGTAATAAAGGATCACGTCCATGTTTCAGAAAAGCTGGCTGGCCAGCGGCGTAGCTGCCGCAGGCCTGATGGGAATGCTCGTGCCGATGTCCGCCCAGGCGGACTTCGTGAAGGATCGGCAGATCAGTCTCGGACTGCGTAACTTCTATATCGACCGTGACTTCAAACAGGACAATGCCCCGCAGTCACGAATCGGTAGTTGGACCCAGGGTTTTGATTTTCGCGCTATCTCCGGATATACCGAAGGCCCGTTGCAATTCGGGCTGGATCTTTCCGGGCAATATGCCTATCGCCTGGACGGCGGCGGTGGACGCGGCCCGGATAGCATCATTCCCTACGACGACAGCAAGGGTGAGCAGGCGCGTGATTACGGCCGGGCCGCGCTGACTGGCAAGATGCGCTATTCCAAGACCGAGCTGAAGGTCGGCGAGCACCGACCGATGCTGCCGGTTGCCTTCTACGACGACAGCCGTCAGTTGATCACCACTTACCACGGCTTCCTGCTCGAATCCCGTGAACTGGACAAGCTGACCTTCACCGCCGGCCGCTTCACCGAGATCAGCAGCCGCGAGTCGTCCAACCGCGAAAAGATGTACCTGTTCACCGGCCCCAATGGCCCGCGTCGCACCAGTGATGGGCTGAACTTCGGCGGTGCCACCTACGCCTTCAATCCGAGCCTTTCCGCCACCTACTTCTATGGCCAGCTCGAAGACATCTACCAGCAGCACTACGCCGGCCTGACCCACAACGCCGACCTCGGCAACGGCTACGGCCTGAAGACCGACCTGCGCTACTTCGACAACAGCGAAGACGGCAAGGCGCTCTACGGCGACATCGATAACCAGTCCTACGGTGCCATGACCACTTTGCGCAAGGGCGCTCACGCCATCGGCGTCGGCTACCAGCGCATGCTCGGCGAGAGCACCTTCCCGACCCTGAACGGCTACGCGCCGCAGCCCTACCTGGTGAACTGGTCCACGGTCGGTTTCGTCAAGCCCAATGAAAGCTCCTGGCAGTTGCGCTACGACCTCGACTTCGCCGCCTACGGCGTGCCCGGCCTCAAACTGATGACCCGCTACCTGCGCGGCACCGGCATCGACCGTGGCAACAACGCCCTGGACCAGAACGTCGAGAGCGAACGCAACTTCTTCCTCAGCTACGTGGTGCAGAGCGGCCCGCTCAAGGGCGTCGGCGTCGAGTGGCGCAACATCGACGTGAAAACCCGCTATGGCAATGGCGGCGCCTCGGGCCCGGACTACCAGGAGAACCGCCTGATCACCACCTACACCTTCAAGTTCTGAGCCGCACGGGGCCGGCCGAGATGGTCGGCCCCGCTTTCGGCCAAGGCGAAGAGACTCCCATGCGACTCTACGAACTCATCACGTTCACCCTGCGGGTGCGCACCCCGGCTACGGCCCTGGCACGCCTGGAATCCACCCTGGCCGAAGCGCTGCCGGGCTGCACCCTGGTCGGCTGCTGGTCGTCCGAGATCGGCCCCCTTAACCAGGTCGCCGTGTTGCGCGGCTTCAGCGACGAACAGGCCCGCCAGGCCGAGCGCGAGCGCTACCTGCTGGCGCGGGATGCATTCGATATCGAGGAATTCATGCTCGACATGAAGGTGGAGAACTACAGCCTGTTCCCCTTCCTCGAACCCCTCGCGCCGGGCGCCCACGGCCCCTTCTACGAACTGCGGGAATACAACCTGATTCCCTCCGGCCTGGCTCCCACCCTGGAAGGCTGGAAAAAGGCTGTCGGGCCGCGCACCGGAGCAAGTTATTCACAGGTCTACGCGGCCTTCTACGCCACCGACGGACGCACGCCGCGCTACCTGCACATCTGGCCCTACGCGACCCTGGAGCAGCGGCTGGATGTCCGCACGCGAGCCGTCGAGGACGGTGTCTGGCCGCCGGAGAACTCCGGGCCACAGCTGCGCGAGATGCACTCCACCGCCTACCTGCCGGCGAAGTTCTCGCCGTTGCAGTAGGGCGGGATGTGAAACCTTTTTAGCTTTACCTCGGCCCGTTCCACTCCTTTGCGGGCCTTTTTTTCTTGTTGTGGGGGCGTGGCACCAGCAGGTTCTGCCGCCGGCTCAGAACCGTAGGATGGGTTGAGGCACGAAACCCATCGCTTCGGAATGATGGGTTTCGCTCCGCTCTACGCCATCCTACGAATCGCCCCCTGCATGCTCACGCGCCGATATGCCCTTCAGACAGTTCCTCGATCAGCGCGAGGCAATGGGTCAGCGCCGGCGAGGCATCGCCTACACGGCGGCTGATGATGATGGGGGAGGTGGCCTGGGCTTCCTGCAGGGTGGCGTAGCCGATATCGGCGCGGTGCAGCACCTGCACCGAGGCCGGTACCAGGGTGATGCCGATGCCGGCAGCCACCAGGCCGATGGCGGTCTGCAGTTCGTTGGTCCACTGCGCCACCTCGATCTGCAGGCCGTAGGCGGCGAACAGCGCGAGCACGTGGTCGGCATAGCTCGGTCTGGGGTTGCCCGGATAGAGCACGAAAGGCTCCTGGGCCAGGTCGGTCAGGCTCACGGGGCCGGGCAACAACGGATGCCCGGCGGGCAGGGCGGCCACCAGCGGGTCCAGGGTCAGCACCTGCTGCTGGATGGCGGGGTCGTTGATGTGGATGCGGCCGAAGCCCACGTCGATGCGCCCGGCCTTGAGCGAGTCCACCTGCTGCAGGGTGGTCATCTCCGACAGGCCCAGCTCCAGCCCGGCGTCGCTGCGCAGGCGGCGGATCAGGTCCGGCAGCACACCGTAGAGCGTGGAGGGCGCGAAGCCGATGCCGAGCCAGGCTTTTTCGCCCGACCCAATGCGGCGGGTATTGTCACAGACCTTTGTCAGCTGCTCGAGAAGGGTGCTGGAATGTTCATGGAAAAAGCGCCCCGCTTCGGTCAGGCGCAGAGGTCTGCCACGCTCCAGCAGGGCCACGCCCAGCTCCTCTTCGAGCTGCTGGATCTGCCGGCTCAGTGGAGGTTGCGCAATGTGCAGGCGTTCTGCGGCGCGGGTGAAGTTGAGGGTTTCGGCGAGCGCCTGGAAGTAGCGCAGGTGGCGAAGCTCCATGGTGACTCCGGGGCGGTTGCGTTTCAGGTTGTTCGATACCCTGGAGGTATCGAGCTAGACAAACTCTATATTGGACCTCGCGATTTGTCGCGGCCACTATCGGGACCAGATGAAACGAACCTGATGGGTATTGAAGTGAGCCAAGTTCTGATCGAAAGCGTCGAGGCGATCATCGTCGACCTGCCGACCATCCGCCCGCACAAGCTGGCCATGCACACCATGCAGAACCAGACGCTGGTGGTGATCCGCCTGCGTTGCTCCGATGGTGTCGAAGGCCTTGGCGAGTCCACCACCATCGGTGGCCTGGCGTACGGCAACGAGAGCCCCGAAAGCATCAAGCAGAACATCGACAGCCACCTCGCGCCGCTGCTGATCGGCCAGGACGCCTGCAACATCAACGCCGCCATGCTGCGCCTGGACAAGGCCGCCAAGGGCAACACCTTCGCCAAGTCCGGCCTGGAAAGCGCACTGCTGGACGCCCAGGGCAAGCGCCTCGGCCTGCCGGTGAGCGAACTGCTCGGCGGCCGTGTACGGGATGGCCTGGAAGTGGCCTGGACCCTGGCCAGCGGCGACACCGCCAAAGACATCGCCGAAGCCGAGCACATGCTGGAAATCCGCCGTCACCGCATCTTCAAGCTGAAGATCGGCGCCGGCGAAGTGAACCGCGACCTCAAGCACGTGATCGCCATCAAACAGGCCCTGGGCGACAACGCCAGCGTGCGCGTCGACGTGAACCAGGCCTGGGACGAATCCGTCGCCCTGCGTGCCTGCCGCATCCTTGGCGACAACGGCATCGACCTGATCGAGCAGCCCATCTCGCGCATCAACCGGTCCGGCCAGGTGCGCCTGAACCAGCGCAGCCCGGCGCCGATCATGGCCGACGAATCGATCGAAAGCGTCGAAGACGCCTTCAGCCTGGCCGCCGACGGCGCCGCCAGCATCTTCGCCCTGAAGATCGCCAAGAACGGTGGCCCGCGCGCCGTGCTGCGCACCGCGCAGATCGCCGAAGCGGCCGGTATCGCCCTGTACGGCGGCACCATGCTGGAAGGCTCCATCGGCACCCTGGCGTCGGCCCACGCGTTCGTTACCCTCAAGCAACTGACCTGGCACACCGAGCTGTTCGGCCCGCTGCTGCTGACCGAGGAAATCGTCAGCGAAGCACCGGTCTACCGTGACTTCCAGCTGCACGTGCCGCGTACCCCCGGCCTTGGCCTCGCCCTGGACGAAGAGCGCCTGGCGTTCTTCCGCCGCAAGTAAACAGGAGTCCGATCCCATGCTGTTCCACGTAAAAATGACTGTGAAGCTACCGGTCGACATGGACCCGGCCAAGGCCGCCAAGCTCAAGGCCGACGAGAAAGAACTGGCCCAGCGCCTGCAGCGCGAGGGCAAGTGGCGTCACCTGTGGCGTATCGCCGGTCACTACGCCAACTACAGCGTCTTCGACCTCGCCAGCGTCGAGGAGCTTCACTACACCCTGATGCAGCTGCCGTTGTTCCCCTACATGGAGATCGAGGTGGACGGCCTCTGCCGCCACCCATCATCGATTCACGAAGACGATCGCTGATCGTTTCGCGCCGATAACAACAAGATGAGGAAATAGCCATGACTATCAAACTGTCCAGCACCGAAAGCGTCCAGAAGTTCTTCCAGGAAGCCAGCGGCTTCAACAACGATCAGGGCAACCAGCGCATGAAGAAGCTGGTCAACCGCATCCTGGTCGACACCGTCAAGATCATCGAAGACCTGGAAGTCACCACCGAGGAATTCTGGAAGGCGGTGGACTACTTCAACCGCATGGGCGCTCGCGGTGAAGCCGGCCTGCTGGTGGCTGGCCTGGGCCTTGAGCACTACCTCGACCTGCTGCTGGATGCCCAGGACGAGCAGGCCGGTCTGTCCGGCGGCACCCCGCGCACCATCGAAGGCCCGCTGTACGTAGCCGGTGCGCCGCTGTCCGAAGGCGAAACCCGCATGGACGACGGCACCGACCCGGGCACCGTAATGTTCCTCGAAGGCCGCGTACTCGATACCGAAGGCCAGCCCATCGCCGGCGCGGTAGTCGACCTGTGGCACGCCAACACCAAGGGCACCTACTCCTACTTCGACACCACCCAGTCGGACTACAACCTGCGCCGCCGCATCGTCACCGACAGTGAGGGCCGCTACCGCGCCCGCAGCATCGTGCCGTCCGGCTACGGCTGCCCGCCCGATGGCACCACCCAGGAAGTGCTGAACCTGCTGGGCCGCCACGGCAATCGTCCGGCGCACATCCACTTCTTCATCTCTGCGCCGGGTTATCGCCACCTGACCACCCAGATCAACCTGTCCGGCGACGAGTACCTGTGGGACGACTTCGCCTACGCCACCCGCGACGGCCTGGTAGGTGAAGTGCGCTTCACCGAAGACGCCGCTGCCGCCGCTGCCCGTGGCGCCAAGGATCGCTTCGCCGAGATCGAGTTCAACTTCGAGCTGCAACCCGCTTTGACTCCGGAACAGGAAGCGATCCGCGACCGCGTACGCGCCGAAGCCTGAGTCACCGAATTGGTGGGGGAGGCTGGTTCCTCCGCCATTTGAGCCGGCCGTTTGGCCGGCTTTTTTATAGTTCTTCGCGGATTTCCGGGGTGACTTGCGTCGGGCACTCACTACCAATCCTGCACGGAAAACCCCCTCTGGGGTGAGGGTCATGGACCCGCGCTCGGTCTTGCCACGAATGACTACTCCAACTCCCCGGATAACCATCCCCGACTTTCCGGATTTCGCCCCTCCTCGGGATGCCGCCTAATCGCTGGACAACCATCGGAGGTGCCCATGACCCGCCCCAGCGATCCGGCCGAACTGGCCGCCTACTACGACGTGCAATACAACGCTCGTGCCAGCGTCGAGGACTTCGACCAGTACCCGCGCCAGTACCGCGCGCTGAGTGACGAGGCCCATGCCGGCCTGCGCTGTTTCAAGGATGTTGCCTACGGACCGGGTGCGGGCGAGCGGCTGGATATCTTCCCCGCCGAACAGCCGGATGCCCCGGTGCTGCTGTTCATCCACGGCGGTTACTGGCGAGCCTTGTCCAAGGCGGACTCCGCCTTCATGGCGCCGGCCCTGACCGCCGCCGGCGCGTGCGTGGTGGTGCTGGATTACGACCTGGCGCCTGCCGTGACCCTCGATCACATAGTCGACCAGACCCGCCGAGCGCTGGTCTGGCTGCATCGGCATATCGCCGAGTTCGGCGGTGACCCACAGCGCCTGTATGCGAGCGGCAGTTCGGCGGGCGGACACCTGACCGGGATGCTCCTGACCGGTGGCTGGCACGGGCGCTACGGCGTGCCGGACAGGGTGCTGCGCGGCGCGCTGCCGATCAGCGGGTTGTTCGACCTGCGTCCGCTGCTGGAGACACATATCAACGGCTGGATGGGAATGGACGAGGTGGCGGCACGGCGCAACAGCCCGGTCTTCCACCTGCCCACGCGAGGCGCCGAGCTGGTGATCAGCTACGGGGCGCTGGAGACGGCGGAGTTCGCTCGCCAGTCCCACGACTTCCTCGACACCTGGACCGCGCGGGGGCTGCCAGGTCGCTTCGTGGCCGCACCCGGCAAGAACCACTTCGATGTGGTGCTGGAGCTGGGCCAGCCGGAGACGCCGCTGTATCGGGCGGTGTGCGAACTGATGGGCCTGAATGGGTGAGCCTTTAGGGGCGAATGAATTCGCCCCTACAAGAGAAGCAGTGGTGATCAGCCCAGCAACGCCCGTAACTGCCCGGTGATCCGCTGCTTCTCGTCCAGCCGCTGCATGATGCGCTGGACGATTTCGTAGCGTGTGGTGGCCACGGTCTTCATCTCTGCCAGGGCCTGCAGGGCGATGACGGATTTATCCAGGCCGGAGCGGGTCGAGCCATCCACCTGGGCCAGGCCCGTGCGTGCGTTCTCCGAGGCGTGCTGCAGGCCGCCGACAATCTCCCTGATCTGTTCGCTGGCTTCGTTGGCGCGGCGGGCGAGGTTGCGTACTTCATCCGCCACCACAGCGAATCCGCGACCCTGCTCGCCGGCGCGTGCCGCTTCGATGGCGGCATTGAGGGCCAGCAGGTTGGTCTGCTTGGCGATCTCCTGGATGCTGCCGACGATGGAGCCGATGCGCTGCGACTGGTCACTGAGGTCGTTGAACACCTCGGTGATATGGACCATGTAGTCGCCCAACTGGCTGATCGAGGTTTTCGAGTCTTCGATGCTGCGGGTGCTCAGTTGCAAGCACTCGCCTGCCTGCCGCGCCAGGGTATTGGCTTGCTGCATGTCGGCCTCGCTCTGGGCGATGGCGTCACCGAGGTCGGTCAGCCTGGCCAGCAGTGGTTCAAGGGGCAGGCTGGGCGTCGGCGACGCGGAGATATCCACAGGGGACGGCGGGGCGGGCAACGGCTCCGGGGCTGGCTGGATCACCGGAATCTCGATGACCTGGGCAGGCAGATGGTGGTAGAGCAGCCCGCCGCAGAAGGTGCAGGCGCTGGCCAGGACCAGTGGCCAGGAGCTGGTCTGCAGCCAGGCAGCGAGCATGAAAAGGCCGCCGAGACAGAGCAGCAGGGCGGCCAGGAGTTTTCGGGGCATGGGCAGTTCCTTGTCGGTGTGCAGGGACACCTGTGGGGGCGAACTCATTCGCCCCCACAGGTCTTAGAACAGCGCCAGGGTGTAGTTGAGGATCAGGCGGTTCTCGTCGATGTCGGTGCGGTAGTTGGAACGTGCGGTGACATTGCGGATGCGCACGCCCAGGCCCTTGAGCGAGCCGCTCTGGATCACGTAGCCGATATCCAGGTCGCGCTCCCAGTCCTTGCCTTCGAAGCCGTTGCCGGTATCCACGTTGTCGCCCTTGATGTAGCGCACCGTGGTGGTCAGGCCGGGGATGCCGAGCGCGGCGAAGTCGTAGTCATGGCGCACCTGCCAGGAGCGTTCGTCCGCCGAAGCGAACTCGTAGGTCGGCACTTCGTTGCCCAGCGGCGTGATGTTGGCGAACACCTTGGGGAAGCCCTGGTCGCCGTACATGCCCTGGTAGCCGACGAAGAAGGTGTGGCCGCCGCGCTTGGCCGAGAGCAGGGAGTAGAAGGCCTGGTTGTCGACGTCGCCGATCAGTTGCTTGCCGTCTTCGGCAGAGTCGTAGAAGCCGAGGTTCGCGCCTAGCACCCAGTCGCCCACGGGCTCGGCGTGCTTGAGGCTGACCAGGCGCTGGTCGTAGATGTCTTCCAGCTGCGCATACCAGGCACCGACCGTGGTGCGCTTGCCGTTGAAGGCGTAATCGGCGCCCGCGTAGTTGAAGGCATCGCTGGAGGCCTGGCGCTGCGGTTGGTAGCCGATCTGGGCCTGGATCTTGTCGTCGCCGGCTTCGTTGCGCAGGCTGGTGCCGGTCAGGTGGCCGCCCTGCAGGGTCAGGCCGGCGATCTCATTGGAGGTGATGCTGGCGCCCTGGTAGCTGGGCGGCAGCAGGCGGATGTCGCTGAACATCAGTACCGGCAGGTTGGGTTGCAGCTCGCCGACTTTCAGCTCGGTCTTCGACACGCGCATCTTGCCGGCCACGCCCAGGCGGCTGTAGTCGTCGGCGGCCTCGCCATCCTCCTGCACCGGCAGCAGGCCGGTGTTGACCCGGTCGGGGCTGCTGTCGAGCTTGATGCCGAGGGTGCCGATGGCATCGATGCCGAAGCCCACCGGGCCTGGCGTATAGCCGGACTTGAAGTTGAGGATGAAACCCTGGGCCCATTCCTCGGCCTTGGACTGCTGGTTCGGCCCGACGATGTCGGAGAAGTCGCGGCTGAAGTAGTAGTTGCGCAGTTGCAGGGTGGCGGTGGAATCCGCGATGAAGCCGGATTCTGCAGCCAGGGCGGAAAGCGGGAGGGTGCTCAAAAGGATCGGGAACGCACGGGACTTGTAGATCATCGCAAGGCTCTTCTTCTTCTGGTTTTCTGGGCGCAACCGTCCGCCGCCGGCCTTTGAGGGGGCCGATGGAGGGCGGGTTGCGTCGGGGTGTCCGGCCCGTCGTGACTACGGGCCGGATTCAAGGGCGCGCTAGACGCCCAGGTATCGGTGCGACAACTCCGGTGTCGCGGCGAGCTGATCCGGCGTGCCCTGCCAGACCTGTCGGCCCTTCTCGATGATGTGGTGGCGATCGACCACCCGCGCCATCTCCTTGAGGTTCTTGTCGATGACCAGGATGGTTTCGCCCTCGGCCTTGAGGGTGGCCAGGCAGTTCCAGATGGTCTCGCGGATCACCGGGGCCAGGCCTTCGGTGGCTTCGTCGAGGATCAGCAACTGCGGGCTGGTCATCAGCGCGCGGCCCACCACCAGCATCTGTTGCTCGCCGCCGGAGAGGGTCTTCGACAGTTGCTCCTGGCGCTCTTCCAGACGCGGGAACAGCGCGTAGATGCGCGCCAGGTCCCACTTGCCGCCCTTGGTGGCGGTGGCCAGCAGGTTCTCCTTCACGCTCAGGCTGCCGAAGGCGCGGCGGCCCTCCGGCACCAGGCCGAGACCCGCCTGGGCGATGCGGTAGGGCAAGGCGCCGCGCATCTCCTGGCCGTGTATGCGGATACTGCCGGCACTGGGCTTGAGCAGGCCCATGATGGATTTCACGGTGGTGGTCTTGCCCATGCCGTTGCGGCCGATCAGCGAGACCACCTGACCCTGTTCGATGCTCAGGTGCATGTCGAACAGCACCTGGCTCAGGCCGTAGCCGGCCTGCAATCCACTGACTTCAAGCATGTTCTTCCCCCAGGTAGGCGGCGCGGACCTGCGCGTTGCTGCGGACTTCTTCGACGGTGCCGGTGAGGATGGTCTGGCCGTAGACCAGTACGGTGATGCGGTCGGCCAGGGCGAACACCGCATCCATGTCGTGCTCCACCAGCAGGATGGCGTAGCGCCCCTTGAGCGACTGGAGCAGCTCGGTCATGCGCGCGGATTCTTCCGCACCCATCCCGGCCATGGGTTCGTCCAGCAGCAGCACCGACGCCTCCTGGGCCAGCGCCAGGGCCAGTTCCAGCTGGCGGCGTTCGCCGTGGGACAGCTCGCTCACCAGGTCCTGGGCGCGGCGGCCGAGGCCCACCTGCTCCAGGTAGCCCAGGGCCGGGTCCAGCAGGCTGCGGTCGCGGGACAGCGGGTTCCACATACCGAAACTCTTGCCTTCGCGGGCGGCGATGGCCACCGCGACATTCTCCAGCAGGCTGAAGTCCGGGTAGAGCTGGCTGACCTGGAAGGAGCGGGCCAGGCCCAGGCGTGGTCGCTCATGGGCCGGCACCTCGGTGATGTCCTGGCCGGCGAAGAGGATCTGGCCCTTGTCCGGTCGGATTTCCCCGGCGATCTGCGAAATCAGCGTCGACTTGCCGGCGCCGTTGGGGCCGATGATCGCGTGCAGCTCGCCAGCGGCCAGCTCCAGGTTGGCGCCGTTGGTGGCTTTCACTGCACCGAAGGCCTTTTCCAGGCCACGGATGGACAGTTGCGCGCTCATGGGTGCACCTCGCGGGTGGTGGCGACAGGGGCGGACTTGGCGGTGGCCTTGCGCGGCCGCTGGCCGGCCATCAGCAGGCCGTAGATGCCCTGGCGGCCGAACAGCACCACCAGCAGCAGCAGGGGGCCGAAGATCAGCAGCCAGTGTTCGGTCCACAGGCTCAACAGCTGTTCCAGGCCGAGGTAGACGGCCGCGCCCAGCACCGGGCCGAGGAGGGTGCCGACGCCGCCGAGGATGACCATGGCCATCAGCTCGCCGGACTTCTGCCAGGCGCCCATGTCGGGGCTGACGAACAGCGCGTAGTTGGCCCAGAGCACGCCGGCCAGGCCCGCGCCGAGGCCGGCGATGACGAAGGTGGTGAGGCGATAGCGCAGGGGTTTCAGGCCAAGGCTGATGGTGCGTCGCTCGCTCTGCTTGAGGCCGCGCAGGACGAAGCCGAAGCGCGAGTCCACCAGGCGCCGGCAGAACAACAGCCAGGCCACCAGCAGGGCCACGCAGAGGTAATAGAACGCGTTGGCGTCGTTCAGGTCGAGGCCGGGCAGGCTGTTGCGCTCGTTCATCAGGATGCCGTCGTCACCGCCGTAGAGGGACAGCGAGCCGAGGATGAAGTAGAGCATCTGGCTGAAGGCCAGGGTGATCATGATGAACTGCACGCCGCTGGTGCGCAGCGACAGGTAGCCCATCACCAGGCCGAGCAGGGCACAGCAGAGCAGGGCCAGCGGCCAGACGATGAGCGCGCTGTTGCTGCCTTCCCAGCCCCACAGCGGCATCGCCTGCGAACTGTGGAAGGCGATGATGCCAACCACGTAGCCGCCCAGGCCGAAGAAGGCCGCGTGGCCGAAGCTGACCAGGGCGCCGTAGCCGATCAGCAAATCCAGGCTGGCGGCGGCCATGCCGTAGATGGCCAGGCGCGTGAACAGGCTGACCAGGAAGGGTTCGTCGAACAGCGCTGCCACCAGGGGCATCAGCGCGAAGGTGGCCAGGCAGGCCAGGTCGATAATCAGGCGTCGGGACATGGGATTCTCCTCAGGCGCGGGCCGGCAGCAGGCCGCGCGGACGCACCAGCAGCACCAGGGCCATGACGATGTAGGCGCTGGCGGAAATCAGCCCGGCGCTCAGGGCGCCGCTGACCTCGGCCGGCAGCAGCTGGTCCAGCAGTTGCGGGATGTAGGCGCGGCCCAGGCTGTCGACCATGCCGATCAGCAGGGCGCCCACCAGGGCACCGCGCACCGAGCCAACGCCGCCGACGACGATGACCACGAAGGTGGTGATCAGCACCTTCTCGCCCATGCCGATCTCCACCGAGAGCAGCGGCGCGGCCATGAACCCGGCGAGGCCGCAGAGCATGCAGCCGAAGACGAACACCAGGGTGTAAAGGCGGCTGATGTTCACCCCCAGGGCGCCGACCATCTCGTGGTCGTCGGCGCCGGCCCGGATCAGCATGCCCAGGCGGGTGTGGTTGATCAGCAGCCACATGCCCAATGCCACCAGCAGGCCGGCGCCGATGAACAGCAGGCGGCTGACCGGGTACATCAGGCCGGGAAGCACTTCGACGAAGGCGTTGTACCAGTCCGGCGTCGGCATGGCCGGCGGGCTGCGGCCGAACAGCAGGGTGATCAGCTCGTTGGTGAAGAACACCACGGCGAGGGTGGCCAGCACCTGGTCCAGATGGTCGCGGTTGTAGAGGCGGCGGATGATCCCGGTTTCGATCACCAGGCCATAGAGCGCGGCACCGGCCAGGGCGGCGAGGCCGCCGAGCCAGAACGAGCCGCTGGCGATGGCGGTATAGGCGGCACAGAAGGCGCCGACCATGTAGAAGGCGCCGTGGGCCAGGTTGATGACGCCCATGATGCCGAAGATCAGCGTCAGGCCGGAGGCGAGCAGGAACAGCAGGGCGCTGTACTGCAGGCCGTTGAGAAGTTGTTCGAGCAACAGCATGGCGAAGTCCTGCGGTGGTGGCCCGCCGGTGTGGCCGGCGGGCTGGCGGATCAGGTTGGAATCAGAGCGCGCACTGGGTCGCGTAGCTGTCCACCTGGGCCTTGGCGATGGTCTTCACCGGCACTTCGGCGAGCTTGCCATCGGCGCCGGCCTGGACCTTGAGCAGGTGCCAGTCGATCACCGCATGCTGGTTGCTGCCGAAGCGGAAGTCGCCACGTACCGAGTCGAAGTGGGCATCGCGCAGGGCCGCGCGGAAGGCATCGGCGTCCTTGAGGTTGCCGTTGGTGGCCTTGAGTGCCGAGCCGATCAGGCGCGCGGTGTCGTAGCCCTGGGCGGCATACATGGTCGGCGCGCGGTTGTACTTCTCGGTGAAAGCCTTGATGAAGGCCTGGTTGGCCGGGTTGTCGGACTGCGGGTTCCAGCCGCTGACTACGTTGACGCCCTCGGCCACGTTGCCGGTAGCCGCCAGCATGCGTTCATCCATGGAGAACACCGGCACCACCATCGGAATGCTTTTTGCCAGGCCCGAGCTGCCGTACTGCTTGGCGAAGTTGATGCCGGCACCACCGGGATGGAACTGGAACACGGCGTCCGGGTTCAGCGAGCGGATGCGCGCCAGTTCCACGGAGAAGTCCAGCTGGTTGAGCTTGGTGTAGATCTCGGTGACTTCACCCTTGAAGGTGCGCTTGAACCCGGCCAGCGCATCGCGGCCCGCCTGGTAGTTGGGGGCGAGGATGACCATCTTCCTGTAGCCCAGGTCGTTGGCGGCAACGCCGGCCATCTCGTGGGGCACATCGTTCTGGTAGGAGGCAGCGAAGTAGTTCGGCTTGCACTGCGCGCCGGCAAGGTTGGACGGTGCGGCGTTGGTGCTGATGTAGAAACGGTCGCCCTGGGTGGCGCCGTTGACCACCGCGGCCAGAACATTGGAGAACATCACGCCGGTGTAGAGGGAGATGCCGTCCAGGCTCATGCGGTCGATGATCTGCTTGCCCTTGGCGGGTTGCAGGCCGTCGTCCTCGACCACCAGTTCCACCGGCACGCCGCCGAGCTTGCCGCCTTCCTGGTCCATGGCCAGGCGGAAGGCGTCGCGGGCGTCTTCGCCGAGGTAACCGGCCGGGGTCGAAAGGGTGGTGATGAAGCCGATGCGCACAGGGTCCTGTGCCAGGGCGGGAAGGGAAGAGGCCAGTGCGGCCCCGAGCATCGCAAGGTTCAGAGTCGTTTTCATGGTTACCGCCTTGGTTACGCAGTGCCGTCGTGACCCGGCCTGCTAGTTGTTGTGTGGGCAGTTGGTGAAACAGGTGGAGCGGATTTGTTGTTCTTGCTCTTCGTAGGATGGGTAGAGCGGAGCGAAACCCATGCTGGCCGTGCCAGGGCATCGAGTCCGATGGCGCCTGAGGTCGCTAATTGATGGGTTTCGCAGGCTCTACCCCTCCTACGGAAAGGGCGGAGCCGGGATTCAGGTATTGCTCTCGGTGAACTTCTCGAAATACAGGTGGCCGTTGTCGAGGCTGTTTTCCCTGAGCCAGGTCTTCACCGACTCGACCATCGGCGGTGGGCCGCACAGGTACATGTCGAAGGGGGCTTCGCGCAGGGCGGCTGCATCGAAGTGCTCGGGTACGTAGCCGCGCTTGCCGTTCCAGTCCTGGCCTTCGTCGCTGATCACCGGGGTGAAGCTGAAACCGGGGATGCGCGCGGCGTAGCCCTGGATGCGCTCCAGCTCGCAGAGGTCGGCCACCTGGCGCACGCCGTAGAACAGGTGCACCGGCTGGCCGCAGCCGCCGCGCGCGGCGATTTCGTCGAGCATGCCGAGGAAGGCCGAGAGGCCGGTGCCGCCGGCGACCAGCAGCAGCGGCTTTTCGATGTGGCGCATGTAGAAGGCACCCAGCGGGGCTTCGAAGCGGATCTCGTCTCCCACCGTGCAGCGTTCGCGGATGTAGTTGCTCATCACTCCGTCCGGCAGCAGGCGGATGAGGAACTGCAGCTTGTTCTGGGCATTCGGCTGGTTGGCGAAGGAGTAGGAGCGCTTCGAGTCCGTGCCCGGCACCTGTAGCCGGGCGTACTGGCCGGGCAGGAAGTCCAGTCGCTGGCCGTCGACGCCGGCATCCAGGTGGAGGATGGCGGTGGTCGGCGACACCTGCTCCACAAAGGTGACGATGCCGCGCTCCTGCACCGTCTTCGACGCACCGCAGAGTGCGGAGTCGAAGTCGAAATAGAAGGACGCGTCGGACTGCACGCGGGTCTGGCAGGTGAGCATCTTGCGCTGCGCCAGGTCCTGCTCCGACAGCGCCTCTTCGTCCACGTAGTCCATTGCGTAGCGGCCGGACTCGCAGCGGCCCATGCAGGTGCCGCAGACGCCCTCGCGGCAGTCCAGCGGGATGTTGATGCCGTTGCGCAGGGCAGCGTCGAGGAGGATCTCGTTGCCCTGCACGGGGAAGAACAGGGTTTTGCCATCGGCAAAACTGAAGGCGACCTTGTGGTTCATGGCGCGTACTTCCGGTGGATCAGAGGTGGTAGAAATCGAGCACCGAGTTGATGGTGTCGTTGAGCAGGACCATGTGTTTGCGGGTGATCTTCCAGCTCTCGCCCGTGGGCTTGAGGTGGTAGGTCGCATGGCCGAAGAACTGCTCGCTCTGGCCCAGCCGGAAGTACAGGGTGTGCCAGTTGGCCTTCACTTCCAGCTGGCCGTCTTCGCGCTCGGCGATGCGCACGTTGCTGATCTGGTGCAGGGTGCGCGGCATCGGGATGGTCGAAGCGGCCTTGCCGGTGCGGATGCGGAACACGCGGTCTTCCAGGCCCGAGCGGTTGCTGTAATAGATCAGCGACATGCCGCGCTTGGGGTCCGTGGTGTACTGGTGCTCGGACTCCCACTGCGGCAGGTGGTACTCGCACTGCTCGTCGAACAGGTCCAGGTAGGCGTCCCAGTCCTGGGCGTCGCACAGGGCGGACTTGCGATAGAGGAACTGTTCGATCTGGTATTGCAGCTGCTGGTTCATGCCTGCACCTCCTGCAGTTTCAGGGCTTTCTGGTCCAGGCCCTGGAGCAGGAACCGCTGCCAGTTGCTGTGCTGGCTCACGTACAGGCCTTCATGGGTGAATTCGGTGCCGGTCATCACCGGGGCGATGCCCAGGGTCTGGCTGTTCGGCGTGGCGCCGGTGACCCACTTGCCATAGCCGCGGGAGATGTCGCTCCAGCGCTCCAGGCGTCCCTGGAAGCCGCGTTGCTGTTCGCGGAACTCCACCAGGTCATCGGGGGTGCCGAGGCCGGAGACGTTGAAGAAGTCCTCGAACTGGCGGATGCGGCTCTCGCGGTCGGCGTCGGACTCGCCCTTCACGCCGATGCACTGGCTGATGATCTCGGTCTTGTTCCAGGCCACCGGGCGCACGATGCGCAGCTGCGAGCTGATCTGGTCCATGAAGAACAGGCTGGGGTAAATGTTCAGGTTGCGCAGGCGGTGCATCATCCACTCCGCCTTGGCCTGGCCGTGCTCTTCCACCAGACGCGGCATCACGGTGGCGTAACCGGGACGCACGGTGGGGTTGGGCATGTCGCTGAACAGCACGCTGTGGCCGTTGTTGAAGGAGAACCAGCCGTCGTCGGTTTCGGCATCGCCGGCGCCAAGCTTGCTGTAGTCCAGCGTGCTGCTGGCGCCACCCTTTTCAGCGTTGACCTGCTGGCGGTGCTGCACGGTGGCCACGTAGTTGTAGTGCACGGTGCTGACGTGATAGCCGTCCAGGCCGTTCTCGTTCTGCAGCTTCCAGTTACCGTCGAAGGTGTAGGTGGACTTGCCGGGCAGCACTTCCAGTTCACCGGTGGGCGACTGGGCGACCATCATGTCGAAGAACACCTTCGCGTCGCCGAGGAAGTCTTCCAGGCTGTCGGTGCCCGCGACGTCGAGGCTGATGAAGACGAAGCCCTTGTAGCTTTCGATGCGCGCCTTCTTCAGGCCACGGGTGGCCTTGTCGAAGCCTTCCGGGTACTCACCGGGCGCCTTGACCTTCACCAGGCGGCCGTCGCTCTTGTAGCACCAGGCGTGGAAGGGGCAGGTGAAGGTGGACTGGTTGCCCTTGCCGACGCGGGTGAGGGTGGCGCCGCGATGCTGGCAGGCGTTGATCAGGGCGTTCAGCTCGCCATTGCCGTCACGGGTGATGATCATCGGCTGGCGGCCGGCACGCAGGGTCATGAAGTCGTGGACGTTGGGGATCTCGCTCTCGTGGCAGGCGTAGATCCAGTTCTTCTCGAAGATCAGCTCCATCTCCAGGTCGAACAGGTCCGGCTCGGTGAACATGTCCCGGGCAATGCGGTACACGCCTTCGGCCGGACGGAAGTCCAGGCAGCCGCTGACGTACTCTCTCCACTGCGCAACGTTTTTATTCGAAGTATTCATGGGTGGCACCTTCCACATCGGGCGAAACAGTGGAGGTCATTAGAAGGAGCCGGGACTTCCCCGGTCTATCCGCTTGGTTGGCAAAGACGCGCCGAAAATTTTGTGTCCGGCCGGCTGGCCGCAAGGCGCAAGGGGCGGGGTTTTCAGCGACTTTCGAGCGGCCGGAAAAAGCGGATAGCCTTTGTCCAGGAAGCGGATAGCGGCGAGGCCCTGAAGGGGAATTGAATCCACTCTGTCGGCAGGTTGGCGGGGCGCGGTAACGACCGCCGGGCCTGGATTGGCCCGAGGTAACGCAAAGTCGTGGAAAGGACGGATGGCTAGCCGATTCGTTCGCTGCGCGCTATCCGAAAAATTGGCAAAGACTATCCGCCGGTGCTGCGCGGGTAACCCTTTGCCTGCGCACCCTTCCCAAGTCGGGTAACACTGGGGCGCTTCACCTGTCTGGCGGTGCTTCATCGAGTGACGCCGGTGACGGTGGGCCACACGCGCATGGAAGCGTTGCTGCGCGTGCTTCAGGGCGAGGCAGCGAGGCTCTGGGATGAGGCGTCCAGACGAGTTTTCGGGCTCCTTGGAGTGACCCGTCCGGGGGCGCGAGGAACGGTTCTATCCGGAAAGTTGGCCAATGCTATCCTCGTTTTCTGCTCTTCGAAGGATCGTGCTGGCGTGGCATGGAGCTTGCCTGCTTTAACTCGACGCGCCGCTAGAGCGCGCATCTCCAATTGCCGTGTTGGGTGCCGCGTGATGAGTACGAAGAACCATCTTCATTTTCGAGACATATCCGCCGATCGCTACGATCTGGCCGGAGCCCGGTCCTGGATGTCGAATATTTGCGGCCCTCACCACTTGAAGGTGGCGAAGCCCGAACGCATCCAGTTCCACCACAGCGGCAATGTGCTGCCCTCGATGTCCACGACCCTGGGCTACGTGGAGTACGGCACCGACGTCACCATCGGCGTCGGTGAGGAGATGAACCTCAACTGCTACAGCGTCAGCCTGCCTCTCTGCGGTGAGCAGGAGCTGGCCAAATCCGGTCGCCTGCTGCATTCGGATCGCGATTGGGGCGTGATCGTCTCGCCCCACGAGCACCAGGAGCTGACCATCGGCGGCGACTGCCACAAGTTGCAAGTGGCCATTCCCCGTGCAGCCATGCAGCAGACGCTGGAAGACCTGCTGCAGCGCAGTGTGGACTTGCCCATATGCTTCCAGGCCGAGATGGACGCGGTGGATGGCGCGGCCGCGTCCTGGTGGCGCATGGCCCGGCACCTGATCGACGAGCTGGAGCGCAGTCGCGATCTCTACGGCCAGCTGTTCTTCACCCGCGACCTGGAAAGCGCGCTGATCAAGGGGCTGATCCTGGCCCAGCCGAACAACTATTCGGACGAGCTGCGCGAGCGTCTGGAGATCAAGCTGCCGCACTACCTGCTTCGCGCCCGCTCGTTCATCCAGGCCCATGCCCGCGAGGACATCTGCCTGGAAGATATCGAGCGAGCCGCCGGTGTTTCGCGCTTCAAGCTGTTCGAGGGCTTCAGGAAGTACTTCGACCTGTCGCCGATGGCCTACTTGAAGAAGCACCGGCTGACCGCCGTGCGCCAGGACATCCTCGAGGATCGCTCGCAGCGCAACATCTCCGAGATCGCCATGGCCTGGGGCTTCAATCACCTCGGGCGCTTCTCCAGCGAGTACCGCAAACTGTTCGGTGAAACACCGAGCGCCACTGTCCAGCGGCTGGAGGCCAGACGCGGCCACAGCTTCTGAGGCCAGACCGCTCGTCGCCAACGCTTTGCGCCATTGTCGAGCGCACCCTCTGCCGGACGACTACCAGGGCGAGTTCCCTATCAACGTCTGGTTCAGGAGTGCGCACCATGAAAATCGACAATCACCCCGTAGTTTCTCGAGCAGAATGGCTTCAGGCCCGTGAGGCGTTGCTGCGCCAGGAAAAGGCCTTCACCCGCGAGCGCGACAAGCTCAGTGCCGAGCGCCGTGCGCTGCCCTGGGTACGCATCGAGCAGGTCTACGCCTTCGAAGGGCCGGACGGCTGGGAAACCCTGGCCGACCTGTTCGACGGGCGTAGCACGCTGGTGGTCTACCACTTCATGTTCGCTCCCGGCTGGAAAGAGGGCTGCCCGGGTTGCTCCTTCCTGGCCGACCATATCGACGGCGCCAACCAGCACCTCAAACACCACGATGTGACGCTGCTCTGCGTGTCGCGGGCGCCCTTGCAGGAGTTCCAGGCTTTCCGCAAGCGCATGGGCTGGACGTTCAAGTGGGTGTCGTCCCAGGGCAGCAGCTTCAACCAGGACTTCGGCGTGGCCGCACGGCGCGAGGACATCGACGCCGGCACTGCGCGCTACAACTACGGCACCAGCAAGGACCCGGGCGAAGACATGCCCGGGCTCAGCGTGTTCTACCGCAACGAGGCGGGGCAGATCTTCCACACCTATTCCACCTACGCCCGGGGGCTGGATCTGTTGGTGGGGGCGTACAACTTCCTCGACCTGCTGCCCAAGGGACGGGACGAGCAGGAGATCATGGACTGGATGACCTACCACGACCGCTACGAGGACGAGCCCGCCAAGGTGCATAGCTGCTGCGCGGAGTAGCCTCTCGCAATTGTGAGGTGAATTCATTCGCCAAGCAGGCCGAAGGTCTGCCCTGGGGGAGTGTCAGGGGCAACTGCGTTGCCCTTGGCGAATGAATTCGCCCCTGCAGGAGGTTTACCGCCTCATGCCAGGGCCGCTGCGGTGGTTATCGGTTTTTCCTTCCGCAACACCAGTGCACACAGCGCCGGCAGGAACAGCAGGGTCAGCACGGTGCCCACCAGCACGCCGCCGATCAGCACGTAGGCCAGGGATGACCAGAACACCGAGAAGGTCAGCGGGATGAAGGCCAGGGCGGCGGCCAGGGCCGTGAGCAGTACCGGGCGGGCGCGGCGGACGGTGGCTTCGATGATGGCTTCGCGCAGGGGGCGGCCGTGGGCTCGCTCCTGTTCGATCTGGTCGGTGAAGATCAGGGTATTGCGCATCAGGATGCCGCCGATGCCGATCAGCGCCAGGATGGCGTTGAAGCCGAAGGGCTGGTTGAACAGCAGCAGCGCCGGGATCGCGCCGATCAGGCCCAGGGGCGCGGTGGCGAAGACCATGAACATCACGCCGAAGGAACGCACCTGGAACATGATCACCACCAGGGTCAGCAGGATCATCACCGGGAACAGCACGGCGAGCGCCTTGTTGGCCTTGGCGCTTTCTTCCACCGGGCCGGCGATAGTCACCTTGTAGCCCGCCGGCAGCTTGGCGATCAGCGGTTGCAGTTGGGCGTAGACGGCCTTCTCTACATCCGGCGGCTGGGTGCCGGCAATGATGTCGGCGCGCACTTCGAATGTGGGTTCGCGGTCGCGGCGCTTGAGGATGGGTTCTTCCATCACAGGCTGGAAGCGGCCCACCTGTTCCAGCGGCACCGAGACGCCGGCTGAGTTGGTGATGGTCAGGCCTTCGATGCCGCCGAGGTTCTGCCGTTGGGCATTCAGCGCCCGCACCATCACGGCCACGGTGCGTGTGCCCTCGCGCACTTCGGTCACCGGGTTGCCGGTGAGCAGGGCATTGAGCTGGCTCTTGACTTCGTTGGGGGTGAAGCCGAGCAGGCGCAGGCGGTCCTGGTCGAGTACCAGGCGATAGGCGCTGCTGCGCTCGCCCCAGTCGACGAAGGTGTCGCGGGTCATGCTGTTGGCAGCGACCACGGTGCGGACGTCTTCGCTGATCTGGCGCAGGGTGTCGAGGTCCGGGCCGGAAACGCGGAACACGACCGGGAAGGGGACCGGTGGACCGAACAGCAGCTGGGTGACGCGTACGCGTGCGGAAGGGAATTCACCCGCTTCGATGCGCTCACGCATGCGCGCCTTGAGGGCGTCGCGGGCCTCTGAGTTCGCCGTCTGCACGATGATCTTGGCGAAGGCCGGGTCCGGCAGTTCGGGGTTCAGGGACAGGAAGAAGCGCGGTGCGCCGCCACCCACGTAGGCGTCAACCAGCTTGGTTTGCGGCTCGTCCAGCAGGGCTTTTTCCAGCTGCGCGACCACGGCTTCGGTGGCCTTGAACGCGCTGCCGGGCGGCATGTAAACCTCGACCAGCAGTTCGGAGCGGTCGGAGTTGGGGAAGAACTGCTTCTTCACCACGCCCATGCCCAGGCCGCTGAGCACGAAGGCCAGCACCACCAGCGCGGTGACCGACTTGCGATGGTTGACGCACCAGGTGACCAGCGCGCGCAGGCGCTGGTAGAGGCGGGTGGCGTAGAGCGCTTCATGGCCGCCGGGCACCGGCTTGATGTTCGGCAGCAGTTTCACCCCCAGGTAGGGCGTGAAGAACACCGCTACCACCCAGGAGGCGATCAGGGCGAAGCCGACGATCCAGAAGATGTTGCCGGCGTATTCCCCGGCGCTGGACTTGGCGAAGCCCACCGGCAGGAAGCCGATCACGGTTACCAGGGTGCCGGTAAGCATGGGCGCGGCGGTGGAGGTCCAGGCGAAGGTGGCGGCCTGCACGCGGTCCAGGCCTTCCTCCAGTTTCACCACCATCATTTCGATGGCGATGATGGCGTCGTCCACCAGCAGGCCAAGGGACAGGATCAGCGCGCCGAGGGTGATGCGGTCGAACTCGCGGCCGGTCATCAGCATCACCACAAAGACGATGGACAGGGTCAGCGGCACCGCTGCCGCCACCACCAGACCGACGCGGAAACCCAGGGCCAGCAGGCTGATCAGCATGACCACGCCGAGGGCGACGAAGAACTTGAGCATGAACTCGTTGACCGCGATGCGGATCTTCTCGGCCTGGTCGGACACCTTGTCGAAGGTCACGCCAAGCGGCAGCCCGGCGTGGATGCGGTCTTCCTCGGCCTGCAGGGATTTGTCCAGCTCCAGGCCGTTGAAGTGCTTCTCCATGATCACGCCGAGCATCAGCGCCGGCTCGCCCTGGTGGCGGATACGGTAGCTGGGCGGATCTTCATAGCCGCGCTTTACCGTGGCGACGTCGGCGATGCGCAGCAGTTTGCCGTTGGCGTTGATGGGCACGTTCTCGATCAGCTTCAGGCTGTCGAAGGCACCGTCCATGCGGATGTAGGCGCGCGGGCCGGCGGTTTCGACGAAGCCGGCCGGGGCCACGCCGTTCTGCTTGGCCAGGGCTTCGAAAATCTGCTCGGGCTTGAGGCCCAGGGTCGCCAGGCGCTCATAGGAGAACTCGACGAAGATGCGCTGGGCCTGTTCGCCGAGGATGTTGATCTTCTTCACGCCGGGCAGGTTGAGCAGGCCCTGGCGCAGGTCCTCGGCCATTTGCACCAGCTGACGGTGGGGCAGTTGCTCGGCTTCGAGGGCATAGAGGGCGAAGTAGACGTCGGAGTATTCGTCGTTGAAGAAAGGCCCGATCACGCCTTGCGGCAGGCGATTGGCTTCGTCGGAAAGCTTCTTGCGGGTCTGGTAGAAGAGCTCCTGGATGTCGCCCGGCCGGGTGGAGTCGAGGTACTGGAGCTTCATCGAGACAAAGCCGGGCTGGGCGATGGTTTCCACGCGGTCGTAGAAGTCCAGTTCCTGCAGGCGCTTTTCCAGACGGTCTGCCACCTGCTCCTGCATTTCCCGCGCGGTGGCGCCGGGCCAGGCGGCGGTGATGGTCATGGTCTTGACCGTGAAGGACGGGTCTTCGGCGCGCCCCAGCTTGCTGAAGGCAATGGCGCCGGCGACCAGGGTAGCGATGATCAGGAAGAGGGTGACGGCGCGGTTCTGCACCGCGAAGGCCGAGAGGTTGAAGCGGCCCATGTCAGTGCTCCAGGGCCAGCGACGGCGCCGGCAGTTCGCGGACGCTGTCGCCGATGTTCAGCAGGTGGGCACCGAGGGCGACGATGCGCTCGCCGGGTTGCACGCCACCTTCCAGCACGGCCTCTTCCTGCTCCAGGCGCACCACGCGTACCGGTCGCAACTCCACTTTGTTGTCCGTACCTATCACCCAGACACCGGCGCCCTGGCCCTTGTCGTGCAGGGCGCCCAGCGGCACGCGCACCAGCTTTTGCTGGGCTGCGCCGTCCAGGCGCAGGGTGACGGTGGAGCCGATGGCCAGGGCGGCCGATTCCCCGCCCAGGGTGTAGCGAGCACGGAAGGTGCGCGTGGTGGCGTCCGCTGCGGCGGAGAGTTCGCGCAGGGTGGCGGGCACCGCCTCAGCCGCGGCGCCGTAGGGATAGGCACGGGCCGCGTGGCTGGCCAGGGCGCGCTGGGTTTCCGGGATGTCGATCACCGCTTCGCGAGCGCCGTCATGGGCCAGGCTGGCGACCACCTGACCTTCCGCGACCACCTGGCCGCGGTCCACGCGCACGTCAGTGATTACACCGTCGGCATCGGCCTTCAAGGTGGAGTAGGCGCGGCGGTTTTCCACCTGGGCGGCTTCGGAGGTGGCCGCGGCTTGCTCGGCCTGGGCCACCCGCAGGCGTGTGGCGGCCTGATCGAATATCTGGCGGGAAACCGCGCCGGTGCCGGCCAGCCGGCGGTAGCGGGATTCGTCATCGCGCGCCTGGCGCAGTTCGGCTTCGGCAGCGGTAACGCGGTTGCGTGCGGCGCGCAGGGCCAGTTCGAAGTCGGTGTTGTCCAGCACCAGCAGCACGTCGCCACGCTTGACGCGGGTTCCCGGGTCCACCTTGCGGGCGATCACTTTGCCGCCGACGCGGAAACCCAGGTCGCTGGCGGTACGCGCTGCCACCACGCCGGTGTAGAGGGCGTCCTGCTGGGCGGCGGCCTGCACCTCGGCCACCAGGACAGCGCGCGGCTGCGGCGCCGCGACGCGGGTATCGGCCTGACTGTTGCAGCCACTCAGGGCCAGCAGGGCAGCAGGAATCAGGGCGAGAAGGGCGGCGTGCGAACGGTTCATGGAGCGATCCTCTGGTTCGGCGGCACAGGGCGGTAATACCGTGGGTCGAAAATATGATAGGCATAATCTAATTTCGTGTATATATGTCACTCGTAATTTAAATCGTCAGCCCAAGGGCGAAGCGACCAACGGAGGTGCATGCGATGAACTATGAACAACACGCCGTAGAACGCGTCGCGGACTGCGGTGCGCCGTCCGCCGTCAGTAATGACGACTGGCAGGCACTGGAGTGGCAACTGATGGCCCTGGCGCTGGAAGCCGAAGAAGAAGGAGTCCGCGCATGAGCCCGTCACGCCTGCTGCTGGTGATCCTCATGGTGCTGACCGCCATGGGCGAGATATCCACCCAACTGATCATTCCCGCCCTGGGCAGCCTCGAGCAGGGCCTGGGCGCCGCCCGTGGTGCCAGCCTGGCCGCGTTGTCCGCCTTCGTCGCCGCCTTTGGCGTCGGGCAGTTGCTGCTAGGACCGCTGTCCGACCGCATCGGCCGTCGCCCGGTGCTGATCGGTGGGCTGAGTCTGTACCTGGTCGCCACGGCCTGGATGCTGCTGGCCGACAGCATGACCGGCTTCATCCTCGGGCGCGTGGCCCAGGGCCTCGGCGCCTGCGCCGCGCTGGTGTTGGCGCGGGCCATCGTGCGCGATGTGTGGAAGGCCCAGGCCGCGCCGGCCCTGGCGATGACCGTGATCGGCATGCTCAGCGCCATCGCCCTGGCCCCGATGCTGGGCGGCCTGCTCACCCAGTGGGGCGGCTGGCACGCGCCCATCCTGGCCTCGCTGACCATTGGCAGCCTGGCGCTGCTGGCGGTGCTGGCCTTCTACCGTGAATCCAATCCCAGCCTCGACCCCAAGGCCGGCCATCCGACGACCCTGGCGCGGGACTACTTCGACCTGCTCAAGCAGCGATCCAGCCGTGCCCTGGCGTTCACCCTGGCGGGCACCTACGGGGCGATGTTCGCGGTCGTGGCCGGTTCCTCGGCTGTCTATATCGGCCTGCTGGGGCTGAGCGCGGCCGAGTACGGCCTGGCCTTCGGCGCCACCATTTCCGGGTTGATCGCCGGGGCGCTGTTCACCCAGCGCAAGATCATGCAACTCGGCCCGCAGCGTATCGTCGGCATCGGCGTGAGCCTGGTCGCAACTGGGGCCCTTGCCACCTTGCTGGTGCATGCCACGCTCGGGTTGTCGGTGCTCGGCCTCTCGCTGCCGCAGGTGCTGGTGACCCTGGGCGGCGGCATGCTGATCCCGGCGTCGGTAGCCGGCGTGGTCATGCCCAACGCCCACCGCGCGGGTCTCGCCGCCGGCCTGATGGGGTTCGCGCAGATGCTCGGCGCCACCTGCAGCGGCCTGCTGCTCGGTGCCCTGCAGGATGGCACCGCCTGGCCGATGATCGGCCTGCAATCGCTGTTCGCCCTGGCCGCCATCAGTGGATTCACCCTGATGACTCGCAAGCCGCGCAGCGCAGCGGTATCAGCGGCGGGGTAGGGCGGTCAACGCGGGAAGGGGCGGATGGATTCGCCCTTGCGGTGATCTGCTGGAGGCCAAGGGGGCGGCTCGCCGGACACCTGGGCCGGTCGAATTTCAGTGCTGATAGGCGAGCAGTAGCGTCTAACTGCCGAACAGGCCGGTCAGCAACAGCGCGCTCAAGGTGAGCTTCCTCATTGCTCGGTTCCTCTGTGGGATCGAGGTGCGACAGAACCTGGTTCCCCTGTCATGTCAGGTTCATGGCGATGTACGAATATACGGTTTACCGGATGTTTTGGGTGGTGTAGGGAAGCACAAGTGCCCGGGTCAGTGCTGGTTCATTATCCTGCTGGCGAGAAGCTCTCTGCACAGATCGAGTGTTCCGGTTTGGTGGCTTTACCTAATATTCGAAAAATCATATATTTGCCAAACCATATCTACTCGAGAGAATGGCCATGACTTCCAAGACCCGGTGACCAGCAGCAGGCCCGACGCCTTCCGCCACACCGTTCACGAGATATATGAACGCATCAGGATGTTCGCTCTGGTGAAAACCAAACGTTGAGACCGCTATGGCCGACCATCTGACCCCCACTACTGTATTCAAATGCCTGGCTGACGAAACCCGCGTTCGCCTGATGCTACTCATCACCCGCGAGGACGAGTTGTGCGTCTGCGAACTCACCTGCGCGCTGGATGAGAGCCAGCCGAAGATCTCCCGCCACCTGGCGCAGCTACGCACCTGCGGGCTATTGGCGGATCGCCGCCAGGGCCAGTGGGTCTACTACCGCCTGCATCCCAACCTGCCCGATTGGGTACACCGTGTGCTGATCACAGTGCTGGACGCCAACCGGCACTGGCTGAGCCCCGACTCGAAGCGCCTGGAAGGCATGGGCGACCGTCCGGAACGCGTCGCTGCCTGCTGCTGAGTTTGCGTGCCCGGCGTTATCAGCCCGGCGATCAAGACCCACAGGTGTCTGGCCGTACCAGGGCAGCCCTGAGGGGATCGAACAACGTTCCATTTGATCCACGCATTTTTCGAGAATACGAGCATGAGCATCAAAGTCGGTATCAACGGTTTCGGTCGTATCGGTCGCCTGGCGCTGCGCGCTGCCTGGGACTGGCCGGAGTTCGAGTTTGTCCGCATCAATGACGTCGCGGGTGACGCCGCCACCCACGCCCATCTGCTGAACTTCGATTCGGTTCACGGCCGCTGGCAGCACGAAGCCAGTGCCGAAGGCGACTGCGTGGTGATCGGCGGCAAGCGCATCCAGGTCACTGCCAACAAAGCCATCGCCGACACCGACTGGTCCGATTGCGATCTGGTAATCGAGGCCAGCGGCAAGATGAAAACCGTCGCCGTGCTCCAGGCCTATCTGGACCAGGGCGTGAAGCGGGTGGTGGTCAGTGCGCCGGTCAAGGAGAAGGGCGCGCTCAACGTAGTGATGGGGGTCAACCAGCACCTGTTCGACCCGGCGCAGCACCGCATCGTCACCGCCGCGTCCTGCACCACCAACTGCTTGGCGCCGGTGGTCAAGGTGATCCACGAAAACCTCGGCATCCGCCACGGTTCCATCACCACCATCCACGACCTGACCAATACCCAGAGCATTCTCGACCAGCCGCACAAGGACCTGCGCCGCGCCCGTGCCTCGGGCATGAGCCTGATCCCCACCACCACCGGTTCGGCCACCGCCATCGCGGAAATCTTCCCCGAGCTGCGCGGCCGCTTGAACGGTCACGCCGTGCGGGTGCCGCTGGCCAACGCATCCTTGACCGACTGCGTGTTCGAAGTGGAGCGCGCAACCACGGTGGAGGAGGTCAACCAGCTCCTCAGGACGGCGTCGGAGAATGAACTGAAGGACATCCTCGGCTATGAAGAGCGCCCGCTGGTGTCCATCGATTACCGCACCGACCCGCGCTCGTCGATCATCGACGCACTGTCGACCATGGTGGTCAACGGCACCCAGGTGAAGCTCTATGCCTGGTACGACAACGAGTGGGGCTACGCCAACCGCACTGTCGAGCTGGCCCGGCTGGTCGGCCTGGCCGGTTGATAGCACCGGTAGCCCGGATGAAATCCGGGAATGCCCCGAAGCACATTTCCCCGGATGGGTATCCGGGCTACCCACCAGGAGTGGAACCCGATGAAGGCGTTGTCCGGCCTCTCCCCTGAAGTGCGCCAGTACCTGCTAGTGACCGGCAACTACTGGGCCTTCACCCTCACCGACGGCGCCTTGCGCATGTTGGTGGTGCTGCACTTCCACACCCTGGGCTACACGCCACTTCAGATCGCTGCGCTGTTCCTGTTCTACGAGATCTTCGGTGTCATCACCAACCTGGTGGGCGGCTACCTCGGCGCGCGCGTGGGGCTGAACCGCACCATGAACATCGGCCTCGGGATGCAGGTCATCGCGCTGCTGATGCTCACGGTGCCCGCCGCCTGGCTCACCATCCCCTGGGTGATGGGCGCCCAGGCGCTGTCGGGCATCGCCAAGGACCTCAATAAAATGAGCGCCAAGAGCTCGATCAAGCTCCTGGTGCCAGACAGCCAGCAGGGCACGCTCTACAAGTGGGTGGCGATCCTCACCGGTTCCAAGAACGCGCTGAAGGGCGTGGGCTTCTTCCTGGGTGGGGCGCTGCTTGCCCTGCTGGGCTTCACGGGCGCGGTCCTGGCCATGGCGGTCGTGCTGAGCCTGATCTGGCTCGGCAGCCTGGTGCTGCTGAAGAAGGATCTGGGCAAGGCCAAGGCCAAGCCGAAGTTCCGCGACATGCTATCCAAGAGTCGGGCCATCAACATCCTCTCGGCGGCCCGGCTGTTCCTCTTCGGCGCCCGCGACGTCTGGTTCGTGGTCGCGCTGCCGGTGTACCTGAGCACCGTTTTCGGCTGGGACTTCTGGCTGGTCGGCGGCTTCCTCGCCGCGTGGGTCATCGGCTACGGCATCGTGCAGTCCTTCGCGCCGGCCATCACCGGCAAACGGCGTGGGCATGTACCGGACGGCCGCGCGGCCTTCCTCTGGGCAAGTTTGCTGGCGGCGTTACCCGCGGCCATTGCGGTGGGCCTTTCAAGCGGCTGGTCGGCCCAGGTGGTGCTGCTGGGTGGGCTGATGGTGTTCGGTGCGCTGTTCGCCGTGAACTCCTCCCTGCACAGCTACCTGATCGTCAGCTATGCCAAGGAAGACGGCGTATCCCTGGACGTGGGTTTCTACTACATGTCCAACGCGCTGGGGAGGTTGATCGGAACGCTGCTGTCCGGCTGGATCTACCAGGCCTATGGGCTGGAGGCGTGCTTGTGGGTCTCCACGGCTTTCGTGGTGTTGGCCGCCTCCATCTCCATCGGCTTGCCCAGGCACTCGCAGAACCTGCAGTCGGCGTGACGGGGTTATCGCTGGAGCGATTCTGCGCAAGGCTGGGTTTGAGAGGCGGAAGGCGGGAAAGGCGACCAACCCCCTGGCATCAGCGGCCAAGTGATCAAAGGGTTTTCGCCATCTCGGCGGTGCCCGCCCAGCCCAA
>NZ_SCOK01000032.1:0-60299 GCF_005502555.1 Pseudomonas sp. D(2018) | reverse complement strand
CACCCAGCCGCCGCAGCGCCCGCGCCACATTGATCCCACCACCCCCCGGCGCATAAACCGGCGCGCTGCAACGCAGCTTGTCATTGGGACACAGACGCGGCACCCCGGTCGCCAGATCCAGCGCGGGGTTGAGTGTGAGCGTGACGATGCGGTGGGCGATCATGCCGAACGACCTCCAGCTGCCGGGCGGCAGCCTCTGGGTTCAGCGTAGGTGATGGCAGGGGGCGGAAACGCAAAAGCCGCGCGATGTGCGGCTTTTGATTGGCCGTCCTTAGGCAAGGCTCGCCAGGTGCGCTACCGTCTCGGGCTACTGCTGCACCAGGCGGATCAGTGTGGTGGCCTGGGTATTCGGCTTGGCCCTGCCTTGCTCCCAATTTTTCAGCGTTCGGGGATTGGTGCGCAGCTATATCGCGAAGACCGGGCGTGACATCTTCAACTGCTCGCGGATTGAAACCAGCTCCTGCCCAGTGACGGCGCGAAGCTCCGGCAACACGAGCCGGTGCGGACGAAGCGTCACCTTGCCCTGGCGCTCCTCTGCAAGCGCTTCGATGCCTTCCTGCAGCTCGGCAAAGATGCCCCGTTTCATGTCTTTTTCCTCGCGTCGAGTTCTGCTTCCGCTGGTGTCCTGGATAAGGTTTCCGGCTTCTGGCTGCATCAGCAGCAAATGCTGCAAGTCTGAAAAGGCGTCAGCGTCCTGGTAGTCCGCCCGGTACCGCTTGAGCGGCGGCAGTTCCAAGAAGAGTGCTTCTATTTTCTCTACCTAATTTGCGTACAGATTTGGCGCGCTTCCCAGCCTCGGTCAACTCGCCATCGATGATGGGGGCCACGTTATCCGGCGGGCTGGTTGATCTGGTAACGGGTGCTGCGGCCACCGCCGGGCAGGCGCTTGATGCAGCCCTTTTCCAGCAGGTCGCTCAAATGTCGGGTGGCGGTGGCCTTGGAGACCTGGGCCACGGCCTGGTACTGGGCGGCGCTGATGCCGTCTGCAAAGCCTTTTTCGCCGCCGTCGAGCAGGCGGTTGAGCACCTTGATCTGTTCGGTGGAGAGGGCCGCTTGGCGGTGCGCCTGCCAGAAGCGCGCTTTGGCCAGCACGCGGTCGATGCGCGCCAGTGCCTGTTCCAGGCTGTTCAGCAGGGTGGCGAGGAACCATTCCAGCCAGGGTGTGATGTCGAGGCTGTCTTTTTGGCTGGCTTCGAGGATGCGGTAATAGCCGGCGCGGTCGTCGAGGATGCTCGCAGACATTGCGTAGAAGCGAATGGACTGCTGCTCGCCCTGGGTCAGCGCCAGGTCGGTGATGGCGCGGGTGAGGCGGCCGTTGCCGTCGTCGAAGGGGTGCAGGGTGACGAACCAGAAGTGGGCGATGCCCGCGCGTAGCAACGGATCGAGGGTGGCGTCATCGCGGCTGCGTTCGAACCAGGTGAGGAAGGCGTCGAGCTGCGCTTCCAGTCCCTCTCGTGGTGGCGCTTCGAAATGCACGGTGGGGCGGTCAAGGCGGCCGGAGACCACTTGCATGGGTTCTTCACCACGCAGGGTGCCGACGCGGATGCGGGCGGTCAGGGGAAAGTCGTCCTGGGGGAACAGCCAGCGGTGCCAGGTGCACAGGCGGTCGACGGTCAATGGTTGGTCGTGTTGGCCAGTGGCATCCAGCAGCAGTTCGGCCAGTCCTTCGCTGCGAGGGCTGGGTTTGCCCTCGGTTGCCAAGCCCAGGCGGCGGGCAAGGGAGGAGCGCACCGAGCCGGCGTTGAGTTGTTCGCCCTCGATGGCCGAGGAGGTCACGATGTTCTGCAGCAGGGCATCCAGGCTGTTCTGTGCCTCGGCATCGGCGCCCACTGCGCCGGCCATGCCGAGCAGGCGACCCTGGGCGTGTGCGCAGGCGCGTAGTGGCGCGGCGAGGCGGTCGGCCTGCCAGGTGAACTGCGGCCAGTCAGGTTGCTGCCAGATCCAGCGGGTGGTGTGCATAGAGGGCCTAAATGGGGTGTGAGCCGAATAGAGGGCTTATTCGGCTCATTTAATGAGCCGATTATGCGGGGTATTCGGCTCATCGGCTAGCCGACCTGGGGTCTGAGATTCTCGCTCAGCACTTGCAGCACGGTGTTCAGGTGGCCTTCCTGGTCTTTGTCGAACAGCTTGAGCCCACCTCGGTTCTTGAAGGCTTCGTTGAGCGGGGTGCTGTCGAGCGCCGCTTCGTGCACCAGTTACTTGGCCAGGCGATCCAGCCTTTTGCGTTGGGGCTGGCTCCAGCCGTTCAGGGCCTAATGCCATTGGCGCGGGGATTCTTGCTCGACTGGGGGCGAGTGCTGCGTCTCCAGAAACGCAAAAGCCGCGCAATGCGCGGCTTTTGATTTGGTGGGCCCACACGGACTCGAACCGTGGACCAAAGGATTATGAGTCCTCTGCTCTAACCGACTGAGCTATAGGCCCCAGAAGGCCGGCGGATTATACAGGTGCCTTTTGCTGGGCGCCAATCGCGGGGAGGGGGTTGAGGAATTTGCGGGCGAATGCCTCGGCCGGCAGTGCGGTGCTGACGATAAACCCTTGAATCTGTTCGCATCCTTCGGCGGCGAGGAAGTGTTCCTGGGCTTTGGTTTCGACCCCTTCGGCGATGACGGTGAGTTGCATGCTGCGGCCGAGGGCGATGATGGCGCGGCTGATGGCGGCGTCGTTGGGGTCGTCGGGCAGGCCGCGGACGAAGGACTTGTCGATCTTCAGCACGTCCAGCGGCAGGCGCTTGAGGTAGCTCAGGGAGGAGTAGCCGGTGCCGAAGTCGTCGATGGCCAGTTGCACGCCGAGGGCCTTGAGGTTGTGCAGCACGCTGAGGGCTTCTTCGGCCTGGCTCATGATGAAGCTTTCGGTGATTTCCAGTTGCAGCCGTTGCGCCTCGAGGCCGAGGGTCTGGATGAGCCGTTGCAGGCGTTCCACCAACTGCGGCTGGCGCAGTTGCGCGCCGGCGAGGTTGATCGAGAGTGGGCCGAAGGGGACATGGCGTTCCTGCCAGTGCTGCATTTGCCGACAGGCGTGTTCCAGTACCCAGTCGCCAAGCGGGAGGATGAGTCCGCTTTCTTCCGCCAGGGGGATGAAGCGCTCCGGTGGGATTTCGCCGAACTGTGGGTGGTTCCAGCGCACCAGGGCTTCGGCGCCCACCAGGGTTTGGTACTGCAGGCTGAACTTGGGTTGGTAGGAAAGCGACAGTTCGTTGCGCTCCAGGGCCCGGCGCAGTTCGGTTTCCAGGGCCATGCGTTCGGTGGCCTGGCTGGTCAGGTCGTGGGTGTAGAACTCGATGCGGTTGCGGCCTCGGGCCTTGGCCCGGTACATGGCGGCGTCGGCGTTCTTCACCAGGGTGGCGACGTCCAGGCCATGTTCCGGGAACAGGCTGATGCCGATGCTGGCGCTCATGAAGAACTCGTGTGGGCCGGCGGGGACGGGGGCTTCGAAGCAGGTCAGCAGTTTGGTGGCGACGGATTGCGCGTCGTTGGCGCTGTGCAGGCCGGGTAGCAGGATGATGAATTCGTCGCCGCCGAGGCGCGCTACGGTGTCGACATCGCGCAGTTGCTCGCGCAGGCGGGCGGCGATGCCTTTGAGCAGCAGGTCGCCCACTGGGTGGCCGAGGCTGTCATTGATGTGCTTGAAGCGGTCCAGGTCGATGAACAGGACGGCGCCGTGGTGGTTGTCGTTGGCGGCGTCGGCCAGGGCCAGTTGCAGGCGGCTTTCGAACAGCAGGCGGTTGGGCAGGCCGGTGAGTGGGTCGTGGTGGGCCTGGTAGTCGAGGCGCGCCTGGGCGTGCTTGAGCGGTGAGATGTCGGCGAACACGCCGACGTAGTGTGTGACCTGGCGGTAGCGGTCGCGCACGGCACTGATGGTGAGCCATTCGGGGTAGGGCTCGCCGTTCTTGCGGCGATTCCATATTTCGCCCTGCCAGTGCCCTTCACGTTCCAGCTGGTGCCACATGGCGGCGTAGAAGGCGCTGTCATGTTGGCCGGACGCGAGCAGGCGCGGTGACTGGCCGAGCGCCTCGCTTTCGCTGTAGCCGGTGATTTCGCTGAAGGCGCGGTTGACTGCGGTGATGCGTTGTCCGGTGTCGGTGATCATCACGCCTTCGGCGGTGCTTTCGAAGACGGTGGCGGCTTGCAGCAGTTTTTCCTGCATCTGCTGACGCTCGGTGACGTCGCGAGCGATGGTCAGCAAGCAGGGTTCTCCACCGATGGGGATCGGTTGGGCGGAGAGCTCGCAGATGCGTACCTGGCCATTCTTGGTGCGGATGGCTGTAGTGAAGTGGTGCAGGCTGCCCTGGTCGCCGATGAGCTGGATCATGTGCTGACGATCCGCGGGATTGGCCCATAGGCCGAGTTCAAGGGTGGAGCGCTCAGCGACTTCCGGCTGGCTGTAGCCGGTGATGCGGCTGAAGCCGTCGTTGGCTTCCAGCAGCAGTCCGTCGCTGATGCGGGTGATGAGCAGGCCATCCGGGGAGGCGTGGAAGGCGCTGGCGAACTTTTCTTCGGAGACTTGCAGCAGTTGCTGGGTTTCCTTGAGCTGGGTGATGTCGCGGACTACCACCACGAGGGCGGGCGTGTCGTCCAGATCGATGGTCTGGGCGGAGATCAGGCCGATGAAGGTTTCGCCATTGGCGCGGCGGAAGGGCATTTCCAGGTTGTGCAGCGGATTGCCCTGTTGCAGACGCTGCAGGAGTTTCGGCCCGATGCCGGGAATGCCCCAGATGTCGAGTTCGGTGGCGGTGCGGCCAAGGGCTTCGCTGGCCTTGAGGCCGATCTGCTGCTCGAAGGTGTGGTTGATGGCCAGCAGGCTGCCGTCGGTGCGGCGGGCGATGACGATGATGTCCGGGCAGTTGTGGAACACCGAGGCGAATTTCTGTTCGGACAGGCGCAGGGCCTGCTCGGTCTGCTTGGCCTCGGTGATGTCGATCATCAGGCCGCGCATCATCTGGGTCTCACCGTGGGGGATGAGGGTGATGATGTCCCGCACCCAGAGCACCCGGCCGTCGGCGGCGATCATGCGGTAGTCGAGGCTGTGGTCTCGGCCGGCGAGGGTTTCCGCTTCACAGAAGGCGTTGGCCCAGGCTGTGTCGTCGGGATGCAGGGTGCGGCGCCAGAAGCCTGGCTCCAGCCAGTCGCTCAGGGGGTAGCCGAGCAGGCGTTCGGCATGGGGGGAGACGTAGGTGTAGCAGTAATCGTCGACGCGCATTTCCCAGGCGATGGCGTTCAGGCTTTCCACCAGGCCGCGGTAGTGCTGTTCACTGCTGCGCAGTTCGTCTTGCAGGGCGGCGCGGCTGGCCATTTCGTTGCTGAGCCGGCGGTTGACGCGCAGGACGAAGGCCAGCACGCCAGCCAGTAGCAGCAGGGCAGGCAGGCCGTAGAGCAGAATGCGGCCCCAGTCAGGCTTTCGGTAGAGGGCGCCGCCCACCCAGCGTTCCTGGATTGCGGCAGCTTCTTCGGGGGTGATCTCGGCGAAAACTTTGTCGAGGATGCTGGCCAGCATCGGGTGGTTCTTCGGTGTCGCCATGGCCAACTGGTAGCGGTAGGGCGTTTCGCCGCTGATGCTGATGCCGTCGAGCTTGAGTTGGCGCAGGCTCCAGACGCTGGAGGCGAGGTCGCCGACGAAGGCGTCTACCTGTCCGGTGGCCAGGGCCTGGAGGGCCGCGGCGACGGAGGGATAGGCCTGCAGGCTCAGGTCGGGGTGCTGGTTGCGCAGCAGCTCGTGGGGGGCGTAATCGGCTACCACGCCGACGCGCAGGCCGTAGAGGTCGTCAATGCTGGACGGCTGTGGGCCGCGGGTCTGGGACAGGATGACGATGGGGAAGTCGAGGTAGGGGCGGGTGAAGTTCAGGTATTGCTGGCGTTCCGGGGTGGACATGATGCCGGGCAGCAGGTCGAGGTCGCCGGCGCGGGCACGTTGCAGCACTTCGGTCCAGCTGCTGGGTTCGACGGGTGTGAGTTTCACGTCGAGGCGCCGGCGGACCTGGTCGATGTAGTCGGCGGCCAGACCCTGGTGGTTACCCTGAGCGTCGCGAAACTCGAAGGGCGGCCAGGAGGCGTCGATGCCGAGGCGCAGCTCGCCGTGATTGTCGAGCCAGGCCTGTTCTTCCGAGGTGAGTGTCAGGGCGCCGGCCGGGAAGGTCCAGAGTGCCAGCCAGAGCATCAGTAGGGCCCGCGCTCGCGCCATTGGCGGCCTCGTTCCTGGTAGGGATGTCAGACCGAAGTGTAGACGTGGCCGCCTGTCGCCTGGAAGAGGAAAGCACCCGGCTGCGGCCTTGCTGAGGCACAAAAGAAAACCCCCGGACTGGCCGGGGGTTCTTTGCATCGCTTACTCGTCCAGGAACGAGCGCAGGTGCTCGCTTCGCGACGGGTGACGCAGCTTGCGCAGCGCCTTGGCTTCGATCTGGCGGATACGCTCGCGGGTTACATCGAACTGCTTACCGACTTCCTCGAGGGTGTGGTCGGTGTTCATGTCGATGCCGAAGCGCATACGCAGGACCTTGGCTTCGCGGGCGGTGAGGCCGGCCAGGACTTCGCGAGTGGCTTCCTTGAGGCTTTCCACCGTGGCCACGTCGATCGGGGACTGCATGGTGCTGTCCTCGATGAAGTCGCCCAGGTGCGAGTCTTCGTCGTCACCGATCGGGGTTTCCATGGAGATCGGCTCTTTGGCGATCTTCAGAACCTTGCGGATCTTGTCCTCAGGCATCTCCATGCGCTCGCCAAGCTCTTCCGGAGTGGGCTCGCGGCCCATTTCCTGCAGCATCTGACGGGAGATGCGGTTGAGCTTGTTGATGGTCTCGATCATGTGCACCGGAATACGGATGGTGCGCGCCTGGTCGGCGATCGAACGAGTGATCGCTTGGCGGATCCACCAGGTGGCGTAGGTCGAGAACTTGTAGCCGCGACGGTATTCGAACTTGTCCACCGCCTTCATCAGGCCGATGTTGCCTTCCTGGATCAGGTCGAGGAATTGCAGGCCGCGGTTGGTGTACTTCTTGGCGATGGAGATCACGAGACGCAGGTTGGCCTCGACCATCTCTTTCTTCGCCCGGCGAGCCTTGGCTTCACCGATGGACATGCGACGGTTGACGTCCTTGATCTCGTTGACAGTCAGTTCGACTTCCTGCTCGAGATCCACCAGCTTCTGCTGGTTACGCTTGATGTCGCCAACCAGCTTGCCGATGGCTTCGGCGTACTTGGCCTTGCCCTTGGCCAGGCCGTCGGCCCAGTCGAGGTCGACTTCGTTGCCCGGGAACAGGCGCAGGAAGTCGGCACGTGGCATGCGGGCGTCACGTACGCAGAGCTGCATGATGGCGCGTTCCTGAGCGCGGACACGGTCCAGGGCGCTACGGACTTTTTCCACCAGGGCGTCGAATTGCTTCGGCACCAGCTTGATCGGCATGAACAGCTCGGCCAGGGCCAGCAGTTCTTCGATAGCCTGTTTGCTGCTGCGGCCATGCTTCTTCAGGGCCTTCTTGGCCTTGTCGAGCTGGTCGGAAACCGCTGTGAAGCGGCGCAGGGCCTCTTCCGGGTCCGGACCACCATCGCCTTCTTCTTCGGCGTCGTCGCTTTCGCCTTCTTCCTCTTCGTCTTCGTCCTTGTCCTTGGCCGCGGCGGTATCGGATTTAAGCTCGACAGGCTCGACTTCTTCAGCCGGCACGGTGCCGTCATCCGGGTCGATGTAGCCGCTGAGAACGTCGGACAGACGGCCACCTTCGGTGGTGACGCGCTGGTATTCGGCGAGAATGCCGTCGACGGCGCCGGGGAAGTGGGCGATGGCACTCATCACCTCGCGGATGCCTTCCTCGATGCGTTTGGCGATTTCGATTTCGCCTTCTCGAGTCAGCAGTTCCACGGTGCCCATTTCACGCATGTACATGCGTACTGGGTCGGTGGTGCGACCGATATCGGTCTCCACTGCGGCCAGGGCGGCAGCGGCTTCCTCTGCTGCGGCTTCGTCGGTGTCGGCTTCGGCCAGCAATAGGGCGTCCGCATCCGGGGCACTCTCGAATACGTTGATCCCCATGTCGTTGATCATGCGGATGATGTCTTCCACCTGTTCCGGATCGGAAATATCCTCCGGCAGGTGGTCGTTGACCTCCGCGTAAGTCAGGTATCCCTGCTCACGGCCACGGGCGATCAACTCTTTGAGGCGAGACTGCTGTTGCGCTTTTCCGGACATAGCACCCTATCCACTTAGGTCTTGGCGGGCTAAAAACAAGCCGAGGATTATACCTGATCCTGGGCCTTACGCGCCAGTTGAGGTCGGAGTCAGGGAAGACGTGTTGCGGCTGAGTAGGTCGCGCAGCTGATCTTTTTCCTCTGCGCTGAGTTCACTTTGCCGCGCTTTGCGCAGCAGATTCTCCAGGCGGCGTTCCCGCTGGCGTGCCGACAACCTAGTTATAGTGTCGAAAAACTGTTGTTCAAGGTTGTCGTCGGAAATCAGCCATTCCTTTTCCGCCAGGGCCCGTAACAGCCGGCCCTGATCAGTGCCATGCCAGCGGGCGATCAGCTGCAGTGAACGGAGTTTCGGGTTCTTTTGTACGGCCTCTACCAACGCCACCATGAGCTGGGCGTAGGTGTCGTCTTCTGCGGCAAAATGGCTGGCATCCTCGACTTTCTGTGCAAGCGACGGATGGTGCAGCAGGGTGCGAAGTGCGGTGAGGGTGGGGGATTCCACCTTGACTTCGGTGCGAGGTGGACGCTTGAAGTCATCGCGGCCTTGCTTGTTCCACTTCTTGCCGTCTTTTTTCCAGTCGTCCTTTTTCCAGCTCTCTTTGCGCCGCTCGTCTTTCTGCCAGTTGCCCTGCTGCGCGGCGGGCTGCTCGAAGTAGTGCGCGGGCTCAGGCTCGTACTGCTGGTCGCCGTAGCCGGAGAAGGATTCGTAGTAGGCGTCGTCCGAGTGTTCGTGGCCCCCGCTGCTGACTGGGGCGCTGCGGGCGAACTGGCTGAGGGCATCGCCATTGAGGCCGGTAATTTCGGCCAGGCGCTGGCGCATCAGGACTTTCAGGTTGGCGCCGGGAACGCGCTCGATCAGAGGAGCCGCCAGGGTGGCTAGGTGGGCCTTGCCTTCCAGGGATGAGGGGTCGGCTTCCTGGGTCAGTTGCTGGAAGAAATAGTCGGCCAGGGGTTGCGCATGCTGGGTGATGCGCGCGCGGAAGGCGTCGGTGCCTTCCTTGCGAACCAGACTGTCCGGGTCTTCGCCTTCGGGTAGGAACAGGAAGCGCGCACGGCGGCCGTCTTCGAGGCTTGGAAGCGTGGCTTCCAGGGCGCGCCAGGCCGCCTTGCGTCCGGCTTGGTCGCCGTCAAAGCAGAAGAGGATGCTCGGTACCAGTCGGAACAGGCGGCGGATGTGCTCTTCGCTGGTGGCGGTGCCCAGGGTGGCGACGGCATTGCGCAGGCCCTGTTGGGCGAGGGCGATGACGTCCATGTAGCCTTCGACGACCATGATTTCGTCGAGATTGCGATTGTGTTTGCGTGCCTCGAACAGCCCGTAGAGTTCCTGGCCCTTGTGGAATACCGGGGTTTCCGGGGAGTTGAGGTACTTGGGCTTGTCGTCGCCCAGGACTCGGCCGCCGAAGGCGATGATGCGTCCGCGGCTGTCGCGGATCGGGAACATCACTCGGTCGCGAAAGCGGTCGTAGCGCTTGCCGGTCTCGGCGTTCTCGATCAGTAGGCCGGCGTCGATCATGTGCTTCTGTTGCAGGCTGTCGCCGCCCATATGTTTGAGCAGGTTGTCCCAGCCGGGTGGGGAGAAGCCCAAGGCGAAGTCGCGGGCGATTTCGCCGGTCAGTCCGCGACCTTTCAGGTATTCGACCGCGGCTTTGCGCGTCGGATGCTGCTTCAGGGCGTGGCGGTAGTAGTCCGACGCGGCGGTGAGCAGGGCATAGAGCGGGGAGTCGGTCGGCTGGCGGTGGCCGCTGCTGCGGCCGCCTTCTTCCCGTGGGACTTCAAGGCCGGCGCGCTTGGCTAGATCCTCAACCGCCTGGGGGAAGTCCAGGTGGTCGTGGTCCATGACGAAGCCGAGGGCATTGCCGCCAGCGCCGCAGCCGAAGCAGTAATAGAACTGCTTGTCCGGGCTGACGCTGAACGACGGCGTCTTCTCGCTATGGAAGGGGCAGCGAGCGGTGTAGTTCTTGCCGGCCTTTTTCAGCTGCACGCGCGCGCCGATCACTTCGACTATGTCGGTGCGGTTCAGCAGGTCGTCGATGAAGCCTTGGGGGATCAGGCCAGCCATAGGGTGCTCGGGGCGCGGGAAGGTTCAAAGCATACTCGCGCCAGGTCGGTGACGACAGGCGGGAGGTGGAAGCTGGAAAGCAAAAAACTCCGCTATTCGCCGGGGCGAAGCGGAGTTTCTTGTGTGCTCATGATGCACTCGCCCGGCCGGGGCCGGGCGAAGCTTGAGCGTGCGGCGGTGCCTGTTAACTCAGTACAGACGCTCGCGGCGGCGCTGCTCGCGCTGCACTTTCTTGGCATGACGCTTGACCGCGGCTGCGGCTTTGCGCTTGCGCTCGGAAGTGGGCTTCTCGTAGAACTCACGGCTACGGACTTCAGCCAGTACGCCGGCTTTCTCGCAGGAGCGCTTGAAACGACGCAGGGCTACGTCGAAGGGTTCGTTCTCTTTAACTTTGACGGCTGGCATCCAGGTCGTACCTTCATCAATTACCGAATGGTCGACGCATTCCGGCAAAAGCAGGCTCGGTGGCGCGTCGGATTTCAAGGGCTGCGGATATTAACGCCTCAAGGCTCGGAATGCAAAGCCTTCAGTCGAAAACCGCTGGTCGGCACAGGGGGCGGCGATTATGATTCGCGCCTTCTTCTTTTGCCAGGCCAGAAGGGCTCGTACCCATGCTAGTGCTGGGGTTGGAAACCTCCTGCGACGAAACCGGCGTCGCTCTATACGACAGTGAGTGCGGCCTGCTGGCCGACGCGCTGTTCAGTCAGATCGACCTGCATCGGGTCTACGGCGGCGTTGTGCCCGAGCTGGCGTCCCGCGACCACGTCAAGCGCATGCTGCCGTTGCTGCGTGAGGTGCTGGAGCAGGCCGGTCGCAAACCCGAGGATATTGACGGCATCGCCTATACCGCCGGCCCAGGCCTGGTGGGTGCGCTGCTGGTGGGCGCGTCCTGCGCCCAGGCGCTGGCCTTTGCCTGGGGCGTGCCAGCGCTCGGCGTGCACCACATGGAAGGCCACCTGCTGGCGCCCATGCTGGAAGAGCAGCCGCCGGGGTTTCCGTTCGTCGCCTTGCTGGTTTCCGGTGGTCATACCCAACTGGTCCGGGTAGACGGCATCGGTCGTTACCAGCTGCTCGGCGAATCGGTGGATGACGCTGCTGGCGAGGCCTTCGACAAGACCGCGAAGCTGATTGGCCTCGGTTACCCCGGTGGTCCGGAGATCGCCCGCCTGGCCCAGAGTGGTACGCCGGGTCGCTTCACCTTCCCCCGTCCGATGACTGATCGCCCCGGCCTCGATTTCAGCTTCAGTGGCCTCAAAACCTTCGCCCTCAACACCTGGCAGCAGTGCCGCGATGCTGGGGACGACGGTGAACAAACCCGTTGCGACATCGCTCTGGCCTTCGAGCAGGCGGTGGTGGAGACTCTCACCATCAAGTGCAAGCGTGCTCTCAAGCAGACCGGCCTGAATCGCCTGGTGATCGCGGGCGGTGTCAGTGCCAACCAGTCGCTGCGCCAGTCCCTGGGCAAGATGCTGGGCGATCTCAAGGGCGACGTGTTCTACGCGCGACCGCGTTTTTGCACCGACAACGGCGCGATGATTGCCTACGCCGGATGCCAGCGACTGCTGGCGGGACAGCACGACGGTCCCGCAATTGCGGTTCAGGCACGTTGGCCGATGGAACAGCTTCCCGCGATCTGATGGCGGCTTGAGCTGTTTTCACTCAAGGTGTTCAGAAATGCCGTTCGCGTCCGGCAAAAAGGTCGCGTAGATTGCCGCGATGGCGCCAGACGATGAGTCCGGTCAGTACCGTCATTGGCAAGAGCGCACCGGGTTGCTGCCAGGCCAGCAATGGCAAGGTCAGCGGCGTAGCGATCAGCGCCGCCAGCGAGCTGGTACGAGTCAGATGAAAGGTCAGCAGCCAGACGCAAACAGCCAGCAGTGCGGCCGGGGGGTATAGCCCCAAAAGCATGCCGGCGGCGGTGGCAACGCCCTTGCCGCCTCGGAAGCGGAAGTACAGGGGGTAGAGGTGCCCGAGCACTGCGGCAAGGCCAACCCAGGCCTGCTGCTGGACCTCGAGGCCGCAGAGATGGGCGACCAGTACGGGCAGCAGCCCCTTTAACAGGTCGCCGAGCAGGGTCAGGATCGCCAGCTTCTTTCCCGCCACCCGCAGCATGTTGGTGGCGCCAGGGTTGCCGGAGCCCTGGGCGCGTGGGTCGCCCGTGCCGAACACACGGCTGAGCAGAATGGCGAAGGACAACGATCCGAGCAGGTAGGCGAGAGTCGCCAGCAGCCAAAACATGGTATCCATTCCGGGGCGAGGAAGTCCCGATTCTAGCGGGGCAGCACTGACGTGGACACGGTTTTCATCGAGGGTCTTGAGGTCGACACCGTAATCGGTGCCTATGACTGGGAGCGCAGCATTCGCCAGTGCCTGCGCCTGGACCTGCAACTGGGCTGGGACAATCGCCCCGCCGCCGAGGGCGATGACCTGGACAAGGCACTCGATTACGCGGCTGTGTCCCAGCGCATCCAGGCCTTCGCCGCCGAAGCACAGTTCCTGTTGGTGGAAACGTTCGCCGAGCGGCTGGTTGCCGTGTTGATGACCGAGTTCAACATCCCGTGGGTCCGTCTGAAATTGCACAAGCCTGGCGCCGTACCGGCCGCCAGTAGCGTTGGCGTGGAGATCGAGCGCGGATGTCGCTGACCCCTATCTACCTTGGCCTCGGCAGCAACATCGAGCGCGAGCGCAACCTGACGGCAGGGCTCGAGGCCTTGGGTAGCTTCCTGCAGGACATCCGTTGTTCGCCGGTGTTCGAGAGTCTTCCCGTGGGTATCAAGAGCGGGAATTTCTTCAATTTCGTGGTGGCCGCCCGCACCGACTTGTCGTTGCACGAGCTGGATCGTCGGCTGAAGGAGATCGAGGCTAACAACGGCCGCTATGCACCGGGTCGAAAGGGCCTGCCGCTGGATATCGACGTGTTGCTCTATGGCGACCGCGTGGGCAACTTCGATGGCCTGGTCCTGCCGCGCCCCGAGGTGTTGAAGAATGCCTTTGTGCTTTGGCCCCTGGCGCTGCTGGCGCCGGAGGTGAGGCACCCGGGTGAGAACCGCACCTTCGCTGAGCTCTGGGAAAACGCCGCCATCCAGCAGGCACTCTGGCCTGCGTCCTTCTCCTGGGGCGGCGTCGAGTTGACGCCGCCAGACCTGATTCAGGCCTTTCCGCGACTTTCCTTGTAAGCCTTGAGCGCTTTGAGGCGTTCGCCCTTGAGCGCTTCACCCAACTCTGCGCCTTTGAGTCCCTTCGCCAGCAGCGGCTGCACCGCCACGCCGCGGGCGACTGCGGCTGCCCCCAGGAGATAGGCAGCCTGGGGATAGTCGCGCTGTTCGAGGCCGGTCCTGCCGCGGGCATCCATTTCGCTGGCAGCAACGAACTCTTCGAAACGTTGCGGCCGGCGATAGACGTCGAAGCTCTGTAGCAGTTCAAGCAAGGTCGAGGCGCGCAGCTCCAGGGCGCGATGGGCATGGGTGTGATACTCGCCCACCAGCAGCGCCAGTTCCTGACAGTCACGAGGTGCCTTGCACCGCTCGTTCACCGTCCTGATCAGCTTCAGTCCACGCTTCTCGTGGGCGATGTGCTGGGGCCACTCCTCTTCAGGGGTAAGCCCCTTGCCCAGGTCGTGCAGCAGGCTGGCCCAGCGCACCGTCAGCGGCTGGTCGTGCTCGGCGCACTGGCGCAACACGGCCAGTACATGCACGCCGGAGTCCACCTCGGGATGGTGCTTTTCCGGCTGCGGCACGCCGAACAGGCGGTCCACTTCAGGCAGCCAGGCAGCGAGGGCCCCGCTGTCGCGCAGTACCTGAATGAACACATCCGGACGCGGCTCCATCAGGGCGCGGGAGATTTCCTTCCAGCTACGCTCCGGCGTCAGTGCGTCCAGTTCGCCGGACTCGGCGATCTGTCGCATTAGCGCGAGGGTTTCCTTGGCAACTGTGAACCCCAGCGGCGCGTAGCGTGCAGCGAAGCGCGCCACCCGCAGCACGCGCAGGGGGTCTTCGGCGAATGCCGGGGATACATGGCGCAGTCGCCGGGCTTTCAGGTCTTTCTGGCCGCCGTAGGGGTCGATCAGGTGCCCGTGATCGTCCTCGGCCATGGCATTGACCGTAAGGTCGCGGCGGATCAGGTCTTGCTCGAGTGTCACGTCCGGGCTGGCATAGAAGGTGAATCCGCCGTAGCCGCGCCCGCTCTTGCGCTCGGTGCGCGCCAGCGCATATTCCTCGCCGGTCTCCGGGTGGAGGAACACCGGGAAGTCGGCGCCCACCGGGCGATAGCCTTTCTCGAGCATTTCCTCTGCGGTGGCGCCCACCACGACCCAGTCATTCTCGGTCGCTGCGCGACCCAACAGGCGGTCGCGTACTGCTCCGCCCACTCTGTATATCTGCATGGCTTGCCTCCGTGGCTGCGGAGGATAGCAGCCTAGCGGGCCGCAGGGACCTGCTCGACCAGTGCGCGAACCGCGCTTTCCAGCAGTTCGGCGCTCTCCCAGGAGGGGCTGAGGCCGGTGCTGGCCAGGCCTTCCCAAAGCACATTGCCGGCAGTGTCGGTCAAGCGCAGGCGCAAGGTGCCGGTTTCATCGCGCAGTCGGTGGATGGCCTGGTAGGGGCCGAGGGGGCTGGGCGGTGCTTGATCGACCTTGAATTCCAGCGGCTGGTCGTTCACCGCCAGCCAGTAGTAGACCCGAAACTGTGCATCGCGGGTGGCGCGGTAGCCGCGTGCCTCCAGGCCTCGGCGGATCAGTGGTGCGACCTGGGCATAGCGCTCCTGGTACGGCAGTTCTCCATCTACTGCCTGCGCCGGTGAAACCAGCTCGAAGCGGATGCGCCCAGCCAGCTCGGCAGTGGCCGGCTGCAGGATGCGAATCTGGGGCACGGGGGTGGAACAGGTGGCCAGGGCCAGGCACAGCAGCAGGACGAGGAACAGACGCATCTGAGGGCGGCTCCCATAGAGGGTGAGCCGCATGCTCGGCGTGCGCCGGGCATGCGGTCAACCGATCAAATGGGTGGAATGATCAGGTCCAGGCGTGGGTATTCCCCGTCCTCAGTGCGTTCCCCCTTTGGGGGTACGTGGTGGCTCCCGGTGATCTGCTCGCCGTGTCGGGTCTCCAGGTGAATGTCGAAACCCCAGAGGCGGTGCAGGTGCTTGAGTACCTCCTCGGTGGATTCGCCCAACGGTTTGCGGTCGTGCTGCTGGTGGCGCAGGGTGAGCGAGCGGTCACCACGGCGATCGACGCTCCAGATCTGTACGTTGGGCTCGCGGTTGCCCAGGTTGTACTGGGCCGCCAGGGTTTCGCGGATCAGGCGGTAGCCCTGCTCGTCATGGATGGCCGGAACTAGCAATTCGTCTTTCTGGTCGTCGTCGAGGATGCTGAACAGTTTGAAGTCGCGAATCACTTTGGGTGAGAGAAACTGCAGGATGAAGCTCTCGTCCTTGAAGCTATTCATGGCGAACTTGAGCGTGGACAACCAATCGCTGCCGGCAATGTCCGGGAACCAGTACCTGTCTTCTTCCGTTGGCTCCTCGCAGATGCGACGGATGTCGCGGTACATGGCGAAGCCCAGGGCATAAGGGTTGATGCCGCTGTAGTAGGGGCTGTCGAAAGGCGGCTGGTAGACCACGCTGGTGTGCGACTGCAGGAACTCCATCATGAAGCCGTCGGTGACCAGGCCTTCGTCGTACAGATCGTTGAGGATGGTGTAGTGCCAGAAGGTGGCCCAGCCCTCGTTCATCACCTGAGTCTGGCGTTGCGGGTAGAAGTACTGGGCGATCTTGCGCACGATGCGCACCACTTCCCGCTGCCAGGGTTCGAGCAGGGGAGCGTGTTTTTCGATGAAGTAGAGGATGTTTTCCTGTGGTTCGGCGGGGAAGCGCTGGTTGTCCCGCTCGCCACCCTTGCCGGCCCCCTTGGGAATGGTGCGCCAGAGGTCGTTGATCTGCTTCTGCAGGTGCTCTTCGCGCTCCTTCTGCCGGCGCCGCTCTTCCTCGGCGGAGATCGGGTAGGGGCGCTTGTAGCGGTCAACGCCGTAGTTCATCAGGGCATGGCAGGAGTCCAGCAGGTCTTCTACCGCGTCGATGCCATGGCGTTCCTCGCACTGCATGATGTACTGCTTGGCAAACACCAGGTAGTCGATGATGGAACTGGCGTCAGTCCAGGTGCGGAACAGGTAGTTGCCCTTGAAGAAGCTGTTGTGGCCGTAGCAGGCGTGGGCGATGACCAAGGCCTGCATGGTGATGGTGTTCTCCTCCATCAGGTAGGCGATGCAGGGATCGGAGTTGATCACGATCTCGTAGGCCAGGCCCATCTGGCCGCGCGAATAGCCTTTCTCGGTGGCGAGAAAGTGCTTGCCGTAGGACCAGTGGTGGTAGCCGATGGGCATGCCGACTGAGGCGTAGGCATCCATCATCTGCTCGGCGCTGATCACTTCGATCTGGTTCGGGTAGGTGTCCAGCGCATAGCGCTCGGCGATCCGGCTGATCTCGCGGTCATAGGTGCGGATCAGGTCGAAGGTCCATTCCGACCCCGTGGAGATGGGCTTGCGTTCCTTCTTGCTGGCAGTCATTTCACGCCTCCCCTCAGGTCACGAGCCTGCGTTGGAACAGCTCGCGGAACACCGGGTAGATATCCGCCGCCGAGACGATCTGCTGCTGGGCGAAGGTATCGCCGAACGTATCGCAGACCTGCTCGTACTCGTACCACAGCGCCTGGTGCTCGCGTGGAGTGATCTCGACGTAGGTGTAGTACTGCACGAACGGCATGATCTGCTTGATCAGGATATCCCGGCAGATGGGTGAATCGTCGTTCCAGTTGTCGCCGTCCGAGGCCTGGGCGGCATAAATGTTCCATTCGTTGATGGGGTAGCGCTCGGCCATGATCTCCTGCATCAACTTGAGCGCACTGGAGACGATGGTGCCGCCGGTTTCACGGGAATAGAAGAACTCCTCCTCGTCGACCTCACGGGCGCTGGTGTGGTGGCGGATGAACACGACCTCGATCTTGTCGTAATTCCGCTTGAGGAACAGGTACAGGAGGATGAAAAAGCGCTTGGCGATGTCCTTGGTGGCCTGGGTCATGGAGCCGGAGACGTCCATCAGGCAGAACATCACTGCCTTGGAGGAGGGGTTGGGCTGCTTGACCAGCAGGTTGTACTTGAGGTCGAACGTGTCGAGGAAGGGTACACGTTCGATCCTGGCGCGAAGTTTTGCGATTTCTGCTTCAAGTTCCTGTATATCGCCGAAGTTATCCGGTTCCTCGCGCTTCAGGCGTTCCAGTTCCTCTTTCGCTTCCTTCAGCTTGCCGCGGCTGCTGCCGGACAAGGCGATGCGCCGGGCATGGGCTGAGCGCAGGGTGCGGACGATATTGATGCGCGAAGGATTGCCTTCATTACTGATCCCGGCGCGCACGGTCTTGAAGGTATCGGCACCGGTGAGGTGACGTTTGACCAGGTTGGGTAATTCGAGGTCCTCGAACATGAAGTCGAGGAATTCTTCCTGGGTGATCTGGAAGACGAAGTCGTCCATGCCCTCACCCTGGTTGCTGGCCTTGCCGCCGCCACGGCCTCCACCCCCGCCCTGGGGGCGCGGAATGCGATCGCCGGTGGTGAATTCCTTGTTGCCGGGATGGACGATGGTCTGCCGACCGCCACGGCCGTGATGCAGGACAGGTTCGTCGATGTCGCGACCAGGGATGCTGATCTGTTCGCCATGCTCCATATCGGTGATGGAACGGCGGCTCACGGCCTCCTCCACGGCCTTCTTGATGTGCTCGCGGTAGCGCCGCAGGAACCGCTGGCGGTTCACCGTGCTCTTGTTCTTGCCGTTCAAACGCCTGTCGATGACATAGCTCATAGACCCCTCCGGGGAGCTTCAGGCTGCAAGACGCGGAGGACGCCGTACGAGACGGCGCCTCCGGCTAGCGTATTCCTGGCTTGCAGCTTGAGACTGTTTTACTGCGACTTGCGTACCCGCAGGTACCATTCGGACAGCAGGCGTACCTGTTTCTCCGTATAGCCGCGTTCGACCATGCGTTTGACGAAGTCGTTGTGTTTCTGCTGCTCCTCCTTGCTGCCCTTGGCGTTGAAGCTGATGACCGGCAGAAGGTCTTCGGTGTTGGAGAACATTTTCTTCTCGATGACCACGCGCAGCTTCTCGTAGCTGAGCCAACTGGGGTTCTTGCCGTTGTTGTTGGCCCGAGCGCGGAGAACGAAGTTGACGATCTCGTTGCGGAAGTCCTTCGGGTTGCTGATGCCGGCCGGCTTCTCGATCTTTTCCAGTTCCTCGTTCAGGGCCACCCGGTTGAGGATTTCGCCGGTTTCCGGGTCGCGGTATTCCTGGTCCTGGATCCAGAAGTCCGCATACAGCACATAGCGGTCGAAGATGTTCTGGCCGTACTCGCTGTAGGACTCCAGGTAGGCGGTCTGGATTTCCTTGCCGATGAACTCGATGTAGCGCGGCGCCAGGTACTCCTTGATGAAGCGCAGGTAGCGTTCACGCATTTCAGCCGGGAACTGCTCCTGCTCGATTTGCTGTTCCAGCACATAGAGCAGGTGCACCGGGTTGGCCGCCACTTCGTGCGGGTCGAAGTTGAACACCTTGGAAAGAATCTTGAAGGCGAAGCGAGTGGACAGTCCGTTCATGCCCTCGTCCACGCCGGCGGAGTCGCGGTACTCCTGGATGGACTTGGCTTTGGGGTCGGTGTCCTTGAGATTCTCGCCATCGTAGACGCGCATCTTCGAGTAGATGTTCGAGTTTTCCGGCTCCTTCAGGCGCGACAGCGCGGAGAACTGCGCCAGCATGCGCAGTGTGTCTGGTGCGCAGTGGGCGTGAGCCAGGGAACTGCCGACAAGCAGTTTGTCGTAGATCTTGATCTCGTCGGTGACCCGCAGGCAGTAGGGCACCTTGACGATGTAGATCCGGTCGATGAAGGCCTCGTTGTTCTTGTTGTTACGGAAGCTGTGCCATTCCGATTCGTTGGAGTGGGCCAGGATGATGCCGCTGAAGGGCAGGCCGCCCAGCCCCTCGGTACTGTTGTAGTTGCCTTCCTGGGTGGCGGTCAGCAGCGGGTGCAGCACCTTGATCGGCGCCTTGAACATCTCGACGAATTCCATCAGGCCCTGGTTGGCCCGGCACAGCGCGCCCGAGTAGCTGTAGGCATCGGCGTCGTTCTGCGGGAACTCCTCCAGTTTGCGGATATCCACCTTGCCCACCAGGGCGGAGATGTCCTGGTTGTTCTCGTCGCCTGGTTCGGTCTTGGCGATAGCGATCTGGTTGAGGACCGAGGGGTAGAGCTTGACCACGCGGAACTTGCTGATGTCGCCCCCAAACTCATTGAGGCGCTTGGTCGCCCAGGGCGAGATCACCGTACGCAGGTAGCGTCGCGGGATGCCGTACTCTTCCTCGAGGATGGCGCCATCCTCGTCGGCATTGAACAGCCCGAGGGGCGACTCGAACACGGGGGAACCCTTGATGGCGTAGAAGGGCACGCGCTCCATCAGTTGCTTCAGTTTCTCCGCCAGGGACGATTTGCCGCCGCCGACCGGACCCAGCAGGTAGAGGATCTGCTTCTTCTCTTCCAGACCTTGGGCGGCATGGCGGAAGTAGGAGACTATCTGGTCGATGCATTCCTCCATGCCGTGGAAGTCCGCAAATGCCGGATAGCGACGGATCACCTTGTTGGAGAAAATCCTCGAAAGCCGCGGGTCTAGCGAGGTGTCCAGCAGTTCCGGATCGCCGATTGCCAAGAGCATGCGTTCCGCCGCGCTGGCATAGGCACTACGGTCCTGCTTGCACAGGTCGAGATATTCCTGAAGGGAATATTCCTCCTGGCGGGTCGCTTCGAAGCGTTGTTGGAAGTGGCTGAAAATGCTCATGACGTCACCTCGCTGGAAACAGGAAGCCGGCGCGGGGTCGGTTGTGCGGGTGCGGGCAGTCAGCCGAAGAAGGTCGGCCGATGAAAGTCCCCCAGAACACCTGAATGGTCGCTGCCGATGGCCCGGAACCGGTGGACCGGCTCTCCCCTTTTTTGGATGGCCTGAGCTAAGAGTAGTTCGTTATCGGCAAGGTCAAGCATGACGGAACGATAACAGGGGAATACCGTTCGTCGGAGGGGAGGCGCTAAGCCAGTGATGGCGCGGGGTTGCGCCTCACCGAAAAAAATTTCAATCGACGCTGCCCTGGGTGACTTCGCCGGGATAGACGCTGCGCCAGAGCTCGAAACCGCCGTCCAGGCTGTAGACCTCGGCAAAACCCTGATGGGCGAGATAGGCAGCCGCGCCCTGGCTCGAGTTGCCGTGGTAGCAGGAAACGATCAGGGGCTTGTCGAAGTCGGCATGGGCGATGAAGTCGGCAAGGGAGTAGTTGTCCAGGTGGTGCGAGCCGCTGATGTGGCTCAGGGCAAAACTCTGCGGGTCGCGGATGTCCACCACCACTGCGCCTTGCTCGCGCAGGGCCTGGGCCTGTTCAGGGGGGATGCGCTGGAACTCACTCATGGCGATTCTCCTCACAGCTGCAGCTGCAGCTGCAGCTGATGCGTTCGCGGCTGTCGATATTCAGCAGGGTCATGGCGCCGCCCCAGACACAGCCAGTGTCCAGGGCGAACAGGCCGGGTTCGTCACATTTGCCTTCCAGGGACGCCCAGTGGCCGAAGATGATCTTCTGCCCACGGGTCTTGCGCTCGGGGAAGCTGAACCAGGGGGCGAAGCCGGGCGGGGCGGTGCCTAGGCCTTCCTTGGACTTGAGGTCCAGGGTGCCGTCGGCGCGACAGAAGCGCATGCGGGTGAAGTAATTGGTGATGACGCGCAGGCGGGTGACGCCGTGCAGGTCGCTGTCCCACTTGGCCGGCTCGTTGCCATACATGCCGTCGAGGAACAGTGGCAGGCGGGCGTCGTCCTGCAGCGCTTCTTCGACTTCGGCGGCGCGCTTGAGGGCCTTCCTCAGCGACCACTGTGGCGGGATGCCGGCGTGGACCAGGGCGATGTCTCGCTTCTCGTCGTAATGCAGCAGCTTCTGTCGGCGCAGCCAGTCCAGCAGGTCGGCGCAGTCCGGCGCATCGAGGATCTCGCGCAGGGTGTCGGCCTTGCGCAGTCGCTCGATGTTGTTGGCGACGGCCAGAAGGTGCAGGTCGTGGTTGCCGAGTACGCAGACTACCGATTCGCGGATGGAATAGAGGAAGCGCAGGGTTTCCAGGGATCTGGGGCCACGATTGACCAGATCACCTACCAGCCAGAGCTGGTCCCTGACCGGGTCGAAGCGGACTTGCTCCAGCAGGCATTTCAGCTGATCCAGGCATCCCTGGATATCGCCAACCGCATAAGCCGTCATGCTGGCCCCCTCAGTGCAGCGAGCCGGGAACGGCGAGGCGGAAGGGCGCGATGATGGCGTCGAAGCGTTTGCCGTCGTCGGCGACCATCTGATAGCTGCCCTGCATGCTGCCGACTCGCGTGGCCATCACTGTACCGCTGGTGTAGGTGTGGCTGGCGCCGGCCTCGATCAGGGGCTGTTGACCGACCACGCCAGCACCGCGGACTTCCTGGACGTGCCCGTCGCCGTCGGTGATCACCCAGTGGCGGGTGAGCAGTTTGGCTGGCAGTTCGCCGTTGTTCTGGATGGTCACGGTGTAGGCGAAGGCAAAGCGATTCTCGTCCGGCTGTGACTGTTCCGGGAGGAAGCGGGTGACGACGCTGACGTCGACCTTATAGCGGGAATCGGACACGCGAAAGCTCTCGAGTAGCTGGGATTGGAGTCTAGGGCCTGGGGCTGGCCACGGCCAGTTGATCGGCCAGGCGGACAAAGGCGGCCAGGTCGAGTTGCTCCGGACGCAGACCGCCGTCGACGCCCGCGGCTTCGATGGCGGCGGCGTCCAGCAGGCCCTTGAGGGTATTGCGTAAGGTCTTGCGCCGCTGGTTGAAGGCTTCGCGTACCACACGTTCCAGCAGTGCAGGGTCCTTCGCGGGATGCGGCAACACGTCGTGGGGCACCAGTCGGACGATGGCGGAATCCACCTTGGGTGGCGGGTTGAAGGCACCGGGGCCGACATTGAACAGGTGCTCCACCCGGCAGTGGTACTGGACCATGATCGACAGCCGGCCCCAATCGCCGCCACCAGGCTCGGCGGCCAGGCGCTCGACCACTTCCTTCTGCAGCATGAAGTGCATGTCGCGAATCAGGTCTGCATGGTCCAGGAGGTGGAAAATCAGCGGGGTGGAGATGTTGTACGGCAGGTTTCCTACCACCCGAAGGCTGTGCGGTTCAGCGTCTAGTTGGCGGAAATCGAACTTCAGCGCATCGCCCTGGTTGAGGCGAAAGTTCGGCAACTGGCCGAACTTGTGCTGCAGGATGGGGATCAGGTCCAGGTCCAGTTCGACCACATCCAGTTGCGCGCCGCTGGCCAGCAGGCCTTCGGTAAGGGCGCCCTGGCCTGGGCCGATCTCCAGCAGGCGCTCGCCTGGGCGGGCATAGATGCTGCGCAGGATGCGATGAATCACGCCGGCGTCGTGCAGGAAGTTCTGGCCGAAACGCTTGCGCGCGCGGTGTTGGTAGTGTTCGGACATCGAAGGCTCCAGGCCTTGGGGCCAGGCTGCGAGCCTGGCGTGGAAACGTAGATCGCGCAGTTTATCAGGCGTCAGCCCGCGCCGCCTAAGGCATGACCGAGAAAGCGTCGCGGGAAGGGCTGATCACTGATTGCGTTGCTGCGCGGTGGCCATCTGGTAGGCGGTTTCCAGCGCGACTTCCAGGCTGCCGCAGTCGATTCGGCCGGTGCCAGCCAGATCCAGGGCAGTGCCGTGATCCACCGAGGTACGGATGATCGGCAGGCCGAGCGTGACGTTCACGGCGGCGCCGAACCCCTTGTATTTGAGTACCGGCAACCCCTGATCGTGGTACATCGCAAGCACGGCGTCGCAATGCGCGAGGTGCTTCGGCGTGAACAGGGTGTCGGCCGGCAGTGGGCCGATGAGGTCCAGGCCTTCGGCGCGCAGGCCTTCCAGGGTCGGCTCGATGACTTCCAGTTCCTCCCTTCCCAGATGGCCACCTTCTCCGGCATGGGGGTTGAGCCCGCAAACCAGGATGCGCGGCTTGGCAATACCGAACTTGTTCACCAGATCGGCATTCAGGATGCGGCTGACCCGTTGCAGTCGCTCCGGGGTGATGGCAGCGGCGACGTCCTTGAGCGGCAGGTGGGTGGTGACCAGTGCCACGCGCAGGCCCCGGGTGGCGAGCATCATCACCACTTGGCGGGTAGCGGTCAGATCGGCGAGGAACTCGGTGTGGCCGGAAAAGCCGATGCCAGCTTCGTTGATCACACCTTTATGCACCGGCGCGGTGATCATCCCGGCGAAGAGGCCGTCGAGGCAGCCCTGCCCGGCCCGGGTCAAGGTCGCCAGCACATACTCCGCGTTCTCCGGTGACAGTTGGCCTGGTTTGACCGCCGCTCGCAGTGGCGTATCCCAGACAAAAAGGCTGCCGGCAGGGGCGGGGGCGTCCGGAAGCCGGGTGGGATCGACATCGATCAACCGGATGGATAGGCCCAATTCAGCGGCGCGCTGTTCAAGCAGGCTGCGGCTGGCGATGGCGATCAGGGCGTGGGGTTGGGCGGAGCGGGAGAGGAGTAGGCAAAGGTCGGGGCCGATGCCGGCAGGTTCACCAGGGGTGAGGGCGAAGCGGAGAGGGTTCATTCCGGGTCCTTGCGTGGTGTCCAGCGCGTTGGCGGTGATTGTACCGCCAGCGCGCTGTCCTGCGACCCGTGCGATTACAGCTTGGTTTCGACGTAGGCCTCGTCGCGGATCTGGCGCAGCCAGGCCTGCAATTCCTCGTCGTACTTGCGATTGCGCAGGATGTTCAAGGCCTGCTGCTCGCGGAACTGCTCGCTGCTGTCCGTGGCGCGGCGGCCCAGCACTTCCAGCACATGCCAGCCGTAGGGACTCTTGAACGGCTTGGAGAGTTTGCCTGCCTGGGTCTGGCTCATGACTTCGCGGAACTCAGGAACCAGTGCATTGGGGTCGATCCAGTTCAGATCACCGCCGTTGAGAGCAGAGCCCGGGTCTTCGGAGAAGCTCTTCGCCAGTTCGGCGAAGTCTTCGCCGGACTGGATGCGCTCGTAGAGGCGCTCGGCCAGACGCTTGGTATCCGCTTCGCTGCGAATCTCGCTCGGCTTGAGCAGAATGTGGCGAACATGCACTTCGTCGCGAACCAGGGTTTCGCCGCCGCGCTTGTCCAGCAGCTTCAGGATGATGAAGCCGCCTGGAGTGCGAACCGGCTCGGTAACCTGGCCGGGTTGCAGGGCGCTGATCATGCCGTCGAAAGGGGGCGGCAGCTGTGCGGCCTTGCGCCAGCCAATCTCGCCGCCTTCCAGTGCTGTTTCACCGGCGGAGCGCGAGATGGCCAGTTGGGTGAAGTCAGCACCTTGCTGCAGCTGCTGGTATAGCTCCTGGACCTGGCGTTCTGCGGCCTGAATGGTGCTGGGAGACGAGCCTTCCGGAACCGGGATCAGGATGTTGGCCAGACGGAACTCTTCGGACAGCTGGATCTTGCCCATGTCGGAGGCCAGGAAGTTCTGCACTTCCTGGTCGGTGACCTGAATGCGCTCGGCCACGCGGCGCTGACGCACACGGCTAATGACCATCTCACGGCGCACCTGGTCGCGGGCGTCGTCGTAGGACAGGCCGTCACGGGACAGGGCGCCGCGGAACTGGTCGATCGTCATGCCGTTGCGCTGGGCAATGGCTTCGATGGCCTGATTCAGTTCTTCGTCGGCAATGCGGATGCCGGAACGATCACCGATCTGCAGTTGGATATTCTCGATGATCAGGCGCTCCAGCACTTGCTGGTTGAGCACATGCTCAGGTGGCAGCGAGGCACCGCGCTTGGCGATGGTCTGCTGCACTTCACGCAGGCGCTGATCCAGCTGGCTCTGCATGATTACGTCGTTGTCGACAATGGCGACCACGCGGTCGATGGAGCGAACCTCGGCGTGCGCAACACCGCCAAGGAGCAAGGCGCCCAGCAACAGCGGGCGCAGACAATCAGAGAGCTTGGTCTTCACGTTCACGGTAACCTTGAATGCCTTGTTCCAGGAAGCCTTCGGCCTTGTTGCCCACGATGCCGCCGAGGCCCTTCAGGACGATCTGCAGGAAGATCCCGCGGTCGCCGCTTTCGTTGGCTGTATCCGGCGTCTGGTCGAACTCGTCGTAGTCCACCCAGTAGCGGTTGATCAGGCGCAGCTTCCAGCAGCAGTTGTCGTACTCGAAGCCGCCGAAGGCTTCCAGGGTACGGTTGCGGTTGTAATCGTACTGCCAGCGAGCAATGGCGCTCCATTGCGGGACCACCGGCCAGATGACCGAGAAGTCGTGCTGGCTGATCTTGTAGTAGTCCTCGATGAAGCCTGGAGTACCCGGGGTACCGAAGTCACCGCCGCCAACGACCCAGTTACCAGTGGACTGGTCGTAGCGGACGGCGTCGTTGCGGTAGCGATAGCCGGCATTGACCACCTTGTTCGGGTTGTCTTCAGGCTGGTAGTGGAACATCGCCGCACCGGAACGAGTGCGATGGGAGTCGGGGTCCCAGTTGAAGTTGGAGCTCAGGCGCCAATCGCGATTGAAGCGGTATAGGTAATCCAGTGCATAGGGTGAGACCGAGGATTGGGCATCGGCGCGGGTGTCGGCATCGATTCCGGGAAGCTGCACCTTGCGGTCCTGGAAGTAAAACGCCTGACCGATGCTGAAACGCTGGCGCTCGAAGCCGTTGGACTCGATCCAGCGATTCGTAACGCCCAACGAGATCTGGTTGGCGTCGCCGATGCGGTCGCGGCCGGAGAAGCGGTTGTCGCGGAAGAGCTGGGCGTAGTTGAAGGTGTACTCACCGGTGTCGAACACAGGGATATCGGTCTGATCTTCTTCCGGAACGTAGAGGTAGAACAGGCGAGGCTCTAGCGTCTGGGTGTAGTCCTTGCCGAAGAACTGAGTCTTGCGGTCGAAGTAGAGACCACTGTCGACACTGTAAATCGGCACCTGGCGATCCTGGCTGCCATGGAAGGTTTGCTCGGCCAGCAGCGTGCTCTTTCCGCGCTGGTCGAGGTCCAGCTCGTACTGAGTGTAGGTGTACTTGATCTGCGGCTTCACGAAGCCCCAGGTCCAGTTCATCGGCAAGCTGACGATCGGTTCCAAGTGGGTACGATCGCCATTGGAACGGGCAAGGCCGCGCACGTTGTTGTCGTTCCAGGGGGAGGAATTACCGTCGATATCGGTGAAGTTGCCTTTGCGCAAGTCGCGGTCGAAGCGCACAAACTCGGTGTTGTAGGCGAAGCTAAAGCCGGCGGGCTGGTAGGGCAAAACACCGTTGAAGGTGATCTGCGGTAGACGGTCATACGGCGTGGTATCGGTAATAGTCGCCAGCTCGTAGGCGTGAGCGTTCAGTTTTGCGGTATAGGAGTTGCCGCGGTACGTCAGGGTTCCGCGCTGGTTGACGAAATTCGGAGTGCTGACGCTCAGGTCGGTATCCAGGTCGTCGAAGTAGTACGGGTCGCTGATATCGGTGTAGTCGACTTCGGCCAGCAGGCGGGAGTCCAGGCCGCCGGTGTGTTTCCAGCTGTACAGCCAGCGTTTTTTCTCGTACTCGGACATGAGCTTGCGCTCGTCTTCCTGGTCGTCCAGGTAGGCGGCGCCCAGCTGGCCTTCGCTGCTGTGGGTCAGGTAGCGGAACTCGCCTTCCACCATCATGCCGCGCTTGGCCATGTAGCGTGGGTACAGGGTGGCGTCGTAGTTCGGTGCCAGGTTGAAGTAGTACGGCGTGACCAGCAGGAAACCGGTGTCGGTGCTACTGCCGATGGTTGGCGGCAGGAAGCCGGACTGGCGACGGTCGTCGATCGGGAAATAGATGTACGGGGTATAGAACACCGGGATGTCCTTGACCCGCAGCGTGACGTTGGTCGCGGTGCCGAAGCCGGTAGCCGGGTTCAGCTTGATGTTGTTGCCTTTCAGGTGCCAGGCGTTGTCACCCGGTTCGCAGCGGGTGTAGGTGCCGTCCTTCAGGCGAATGATGGCGTCTTCCTGGCGCTTGGCGTAGAGCGCGCTACCGCGGGTGTGCGATTGGTGCAGGACGTACTCGGCGTTGTCGACCTTGGCTTCGCCGTTGTCCAGTTGCAGCTCGGCGTGATCACCGACTACCAGGGCGCCTTTGTCACGCAGCTTGACGTTTCCGACCAGTTCACCGCGGTTTTCCGCCTGGTGCAGGTTGGCCTCGTCGGCCTCTACCTGCATGCTGCCCTGGCGAAGCACGACATCACCAGCGAGGGTGGCGATCTGCTTCTCCTGCTCATAGCGCGAGGCTTTGGCGGAGATATAGGTGGGCGCATCCTCCGTTGGCGTGTCATCGTCCATGCCCGGGCGCGGCGGCTCTATATAAGCGCCAGCGCAATAGGGGCCGGCTTCGGCCAGCTGCGCGGGGGTGAGTTTGTCGCGCGGTACCCAGTCGAGGTGACTGTAGTCGGCACTGCGGGAGGTCAGCCCCTTGCCTTCGGCCTCGGTCACCAGGGTGGCCTTGCTGCCTTCAGCTTCGCCGCCTTCGGAGGCCTGGGTAGCACCGCCAGTGGTCGAACTCACGGCGCTGCCGCTGTGAACAGGGCGCGGCGGCAGGCTCTCGGCGCTGGCTTTGGGCGCGCACGCCCAGCTCCCAGTGGCGGAAGCCTGGCAGTCGAACTGCTCGGCGGCGACGACGAATGAGGTGGCTACTGGCTGAAGGGCCAGCAGGCTGCCGGTCACCAGCAGAGGGAACTTTCTACGAAACGCGGGGGATCTTACTGCCATCTTGTTAGTCCGGGCTTCCTGCGCGCCTTCGGCCCGCTGGGGCCGCACGCCTCTCGATGGGCTGAAAAAGATGCTGGATAATAAAGCATGACCCGCACAACGGCTAGCGCCGCCGGAGACCACCTGATGCACCATGAAGACCTTCGCCTTCAGCAGCTGAGCCAATGGCTTGACCAGCAGTTGCCGACCCTGTTCGCTGCCCAAGGCTGGGGCCCCGTGCCTGCCGCCGAGCTGGTTCCAGCCAGCAGCGATGCCAGCTTCCGCCGTTATTTCCGCTGGGAGGCCGAAGGCCGCACCCTGATCCTGATGGACGCCCCGCCGCCCCGCGAGGACTGCCGGCCCTTCGTCAAGGTGGCCGGAATGCTCGCCGAAGCGGGTGTGCATGTGCCGCGCATCCTTGCGGCCGATGTGGAGCAGGGCTTCCTTGTTCTCGACGACCTCGGGCGCCAGACCTACCTCGACGTGATCAACAGCGACAACGCTGATCAGTTGTTCGATGACGCCCTGCAGGCGCTGCTGACTTTCCAGAAGCGCAGTCTCGACGTGCCCATGCCCAGCTACGACGACGCCTTGCTGCGTCGTGAGCTGCAGCTCTTCCCCGAGTGGTACCTGCAGCGCCACCTGGGCGTCGAGCTGGAAGGTGAGCGCCTGGCCGCCTGGCAGCGTATCTCCGACCTGCTGATCGATAGCGCCCTGGCCCAGCCCAAGGTGCTGGTGCACCGCGACTACATGCCGCGCAACCTGATGCTGAGCGCGCCCAACCCCGGCGTGCTGGATTTCCAGGATGCGGTCTACGGTCCGGTCACCTACGACGTTACCTGCCTGTTCAAGGACGCCTTCCTCAGTTGGCCGGAGGAGCGCGTCGCCGGTTGGCTGGAGCGTTACTGGAATCAGGCCCGCGAGGAGGGTATTCCGGTCCAGGCGGATTTCGCCGAGTTCCATCGCGCCAGCGACTTGATGGGTGTGCAGCGCCATCTCAAGGTCATCGGCATCTTCGCGCGTATCTGCCACCGCGACGGCAAGCCCAAGTACCTGGGTGATGTGCCGCGATTCTTCGCCTATATAAAGGCAGTGATCGAACGCCGCCCCGAGCTGGCAGAGCTGAGTGACCTGCTGGCCAGCCTGCCCCAGGACGAGGTCAGACAACCATGAAGGCCATGATTCTTGCCGCTGGCAAGGGCGAGCGTATGCGCCCGCTGACCTTGCATACCCCAAAGCCGCTGGTCCGTGCCGCGGGCATTCCGCTGATCGAGTTCCATCTTCGCGCCCTGGAGCAGGCCGGTTTCCGTGAGCTGGTGATCAACCATGCCTGGCTGGGCCAGCAGATCGAGGATCACCTGGGCAATGGCGCACGCTTCGGCCTGTCCATCCGCTATTCCGCTGAAGGGGAGCCGCTGGAAACCGGAGGTGGCATCTTCCGCGCGTTGCCGCTGCTGGGGGGCGAACCCTTCCTGGTGGTCAACGGTGATGTCTGGACCGACTTCGACTTCAACCACCTGCGCCGGCCATTGGACGGCTTGGCCCACCTGGTGTTGGTGGATAACCCGGCGCATCACCCGCGCGGTGACTTCCGCCTGGACGGCGGCCGGGTGAGTGATGCCGTGGACGGCGAACCGAACCTTACCTACAGCGGTATCGCCGTGCTCCATCCGCGCCTGTTCGAGGGCTGCCAGGCGGGAGCCTTCAAGCTGGCGCCGCTGCTGAGGCAGGCGATGATTGCCGGCCAGGTGAGCGGCGAGCATTTCCGCGGGCGCTGGGTGGATGTCGGCACCCACGAGCGCCTGGCGGAAGTCGAAAGCCTGTTGCTGGCGGAGGCCTGAGTTGGTCTGGCCAGCCACCCTGATCGGCGCCGCCGCCGGATTCGCCTTGGCGAGCATTCCAGGGGCCATGCTTGGCGGGCTCCTGGGGCATGTGCTCGATCGCCGTCTGGCGCTGGATTCCTGGAGCGCCCTGCGCGCCCGGCTGCGCGGTGATCCTGCCATTGACCAGCAGGACCTGCTGTTCATCCTGCTCGGTCGCCTCGCCAAGAGCGATGGCCGGGTGCAAGAAGCTCATATCCAGCAGGCGCGATCCGAAATGAAACGTCTCGGGTTGGACGAGGCGGGTGCCCGCCGCGCGATTGCCGCATTCAACCGGGGCAAAGCGGGCGGCGACAACCTGCATCCCTGCCTGTGCAAATTGAAGGACGAACGCCTGACGGCCGAGCGCCTGCTGCGCAGTTGCTGGCAGATGGCTGCGGCCGATGGCAGGATCGGCCAGCGCGAGCGCGAGCTCATCCTGCAGTGGGGGCGCTGGCTTGGTTTCTCGGCGTCCCGGGTGGAGACCCTTGGTGCCGGTTATGACACGCCTCAAGGCCTACCGCCCAAACGCAGCAACAGCTATAAAGAGGCGTTGACCTTGTTGGGCGTGACCGCCGATTGCGAACCCGCGGTGATCAAGCGAGCCTACCGCCGCCTGATCAGCCAGAACCACCCGGACAAGCTGGCCGGCTCCGGCGCCAGCCAGGCCGTGGTGCGCGCCGCCACTGACCGCACTCGCGAATTGCACAGTGCGTACAACTTGATTCGCGAGCGCCACGGCTTTCGTTGATTGCTCGTTCGTCGCTCAACCGCCTCCGGCCGGGGACTTGCCGTTGTCCGCTTCCAGATGCAGGCTCAGCCACCCGCGAATGCGCCGGATCAGTTGTGCCTGCTCGGTGTCGGGATCGGCCGGCAGCGCCTTCATGGCGATCTGGATGTAGGCCGGGTGTTGCTGTCGTTTGCTCGCCTGGATGCGTCGCAGAGCCGCATCGCGGTCCGTGGGCTGGTCCTTGTAGTAGAAGTCGCCGGTGGCCAGTTTCAGCTCAGGCAACGAATCTTCCAACGCCGGTTCATAGCCGGGGGGCAGCTCTGCTGCAACCAGCAAGAGGTTGCGTACGTCCTTCGGTTCATGGGCAGTGAGGAATTGCGTTGCCCAGTAGGCGCCGCTGCCGTGCCCAAGCAGCACGATGGACTTCGGCTTCTGCTGGCGGGCGAAGGCCAGGGCCGCTTCGATGCGGGCGAATACCCGATCGGTCTGGGTCTTCTGAATGGCGTCGCGAGACAGCGCTGGAGGCGCCGGGTCGGTGTTGGGCTCGGCGCTGCCGGCCTGTTCGGTATTGGCCGGGCCTTCCTCCTGCGCCTTCTCCGGGCTTACCGCGGGTTCCGCCTTGGTCGGTTCTTCGGTTTTCAGCGGACGCGGTGGCGGCGGGTTGCCGCTGGGGTCCGGCAGGGTCAGTGCGAGGGTGCTCCAGCCAGCGTTCGGCAACTGACGCCGCAACGGGCCTATGGCTTCTGGCCAATCGGCACTTTCGCCCTCGCCGGGCAGGAGGATTACCAGGCCGTTGGGATTGCTCACATTGGCCGGCTGCCAGAGTGCAAGGAACGCCTCTTCACCGGCCACGAGCGATTGTTGCTCCCGGCTCGGGAGTTTGCGCTCCAGGTTGGCGGCTTCCTCCTGGCTGCGCTCCACCAGGGGCGCACGCTCTAGCGTTGGTGCGGATTCCTTGGACATGGTTGCGGCCTCGTCTTCCGCCAGCAAGGCGGGAGACGCGGGCAACAGGGCGAAGCAAAGGGCTGCAAGGGTCGGGTGAAAGACGCGGGGCATCTGGGAGTTCCTGGTCGAGCTGGAAAGCAGGAGCCTAATGGCTCGTTGGATCTTTGTCAGGCCGTGCCTTCGCATGGTTCGTCGAGGCTGGAGTAAGGTATGTCGGCTGTTCTCCTCGTTGCGGTTGGCCTTCGATGATGCGTGCGCTCCTTTCCCTGTTGTTTGCCTGCTGCCTGGCGATACCCGTATCGGCGGCACCTGCCCGGCTGCCACTGGCAGAGAGCCAGCGACAATGGCTCGAGAACCATAGTCAACTCCGCGTCGGCGCCGTATTGCAGGCGCCCTATGTCCAGTTGGACCGTCGCCTGCAACAGCTCTCGGGGGCCAACGTCGAGTTGATGAACTGGCTGGCCACGTCCATGGGGGTGGAGCTGGTCTGGCGTACCTACGACAGCCTGGGCGAGCTGGAGCAGGCCTTGCGTGCCGGGCAGATCGATTTGGCTCCTGGCCTCGGCCAGACACCTGCCGGTCTGCGCCTGTGGTTATTTTCCGACCCGTATATGCGGGTCTCGCAATTGATGGTTGGGGAGCGAGAGGGCAACGCGGCGGTGGACCTGGAGCAGCTGGACGCCACCTCCCCGGTCGCCCTGCGCGAGCCCAGCGCGGTGGCCGACTACCTGCGAGCCACATACTCCAACCTCAACCTCAAGCCCGTGGCTAGCGAACGGCAGGCCTTGCAGGCATTGCTCGCCGAGCAGGTGCGTTATGCCGTGCTGGACGAGGCCCAGCTCAGTCGATTGTCCCGTGAGCAGGAGTTCGCCGGGCTCGCCGTGGTGGCGGATGTCGGTTTTCCACAGCTGCTGCGAGTCGCGTCGCGGCGCGACTGGCCGGAATTGGCGACCATCGTCGATATCGCCCTGCGCAGCCTGCCGGCCAAAGACCTCGACCAGCTCCATGAGCGCTGGCTGCAACCCAAGTACCCCCGCCTGGGTGAGTCCGCCGGCTTCTGGCAGAACCTCAGCCTGCTGCTCGGCGTACTGCTATTGGCCGCTGCGGCCATCATCACCTGGCTGCGTCGACAGCGGCGCGGGCTTGAGCGGCAACTGCTCGATGCCCGCCAGGCGCTGCAACTGCGCGAAGCGGCCGAGGAAGCCCTGCGCCTCACCCAGTTCTCGATCGACCACAGCACCCTCGGCATCCTCTGGGTGAACTGGGACAGCCATGTGCGTTACGCCAACCGAGCCGCCGAACAGATGCTCGGTTATGCGCCTGGCAGCCTGGCGGACCGGCCCCTGGCGGACTTCCAGCCCGAACTGAACATGGACCGCTGGCTGAACCTCTGGCGCCGCGCGCGCAATAGCGACGAGGGCCCGCTGAGCTTCGAGACGCGCAGCCTGCGGCCGGACGGCAGCTGGCTGCCGGCGGATGTGTCGCTGAGCTTCCTGCGCTTCGGTTCCTCGGAGTACCTGGTGGTCTTCCTTTCCGATGCCACCGAGCGCCGTCGCGCCCGCGAGGCGTTGGAGGAAAGCGAGGCGCGCCTCAAGGGCATCGCTTCCAACGTTCCCGGCCTGGTGTTCCGGCTGGAACGACCGAAGGCCGGCGCGCCGTCGAATTTTGCGTTCATCGGTGAAGGTAGCGAGGGGTTGGTGGGCTACAGCGCAAGCGAGCTGCTGGATACCGGGCGTGGCATTCGAGGCCTGGTCCATCCGGATGACCGCGATGGTTACTGGGACAGCCAGACCCAGGCGCTGGACGCTGACCGTGATTGGCACTGGCAGGGGCGGATCCTGACTCGCGATGGCGAACTGCGTTGGGCCGACATCAAGGCCAGTGCGCGGGTCTTCGACGACGGCCGTGCGGTCTGGGACGGCGTGGTCTGGGACATCACCGGCAACAAGCAGATCGAGCTGGAACTGGCCGCATCCCGCGCCCAGTTGCGCGACCTCTCGGCGCACCTGGAAAGCGTGCGCGAAGAAGAGAAGGCGCGTATCGCTCGCGAAGTGCATGACGAACTGGGCCAGGTACTCACGGTGCTCAAGCTGGAAACGTCCATGTGCGAGCTGGCGTTCGCCGGGCTCGATGCGGGCCTGCGCGAGCGTCTGGAAAGCATGAAGCGGTTGATCGCTCAGCTCTTCCAGTTGGTGCGCGATGTCGCCACCGCGCTGCGGCCACCCATCCTCGATGCAGGTATCGCTTCGGCCATCGAATGGCAGGCCCGGCGTTTCGAGGCGCGCACTCAGATTCCCTGCCTGGTGGAAGTGCCCGAGCAACTGCCGCAGCTGTCCGATGCCAAGGCGGTTGGGCTATTCCGGGTGCTGCAGGAGGCGCTGACCAACGTCATGCGTCATGCCGAAGCGCATACTGTCGCGGTTCGTCTCTGCGAGGAGGACGGCATGCTCAGCCTGCGGATCAGCGATGACGGTCGAGGGTTCGACACCCGCGCCGCGCGTAGCAGCTCTTTCGGCCTGGTGGGCATGCGCGAGCGGGTGCTGATGCTGGGCGGCAGCCTGCAGATAGAGAGCCAACCAGGGGAGGGCACCACCCTCTGTGTACGCGTGGCATTGGATAAGGAGAAAGCAGCGTGATCCGAGTACTGGTGGCCGAAGACCACACCATCGTCCGCGAGGGCATCAAGCAACTGATCGGGCTGGCCAAGGACCTTTGCGTGGTGGGTGAAGCCGGCAATGGTGAGCAGTTGATGGAAACCCTGCGCCAGACGCCCTGCGAAGTAGTGCTGCTGGATATCTCCATGCCCGGCGTCAACGGCCTGGAAGCCATTCCTCGCATCCGCGCCCTGACAAATCCGCCAGCGGTACTGGTGCTGTCCATGCACGATGAAGCGCAGATGGCTGCGCGGGCGCTGAAGATCGGTGCGGCCGGCTACGCGACCAAGGACAGCGACCCGGCGCTGTTGCTCACGGCCATACGCAAGGTGGCATCGGGTGGGCGTTATATCGACCCTGACCTGGCCGACCGCATGGTCTTCGAGGTCGGGCTGACTGATGCCCGCCCTGCCCATACCTTGCTCTCGGAGCGGGAGTTCTCGGTGTTCGAGCGCCTGGTGCGGGGCGAAGGGGTGAACGAAATCGCCCAGCAACTGGCGGTCAGCAGCAAGACGATAAGCACCCACAAGGCCCGCCTGATGCAGAAGCTGGGGCTGCATTCCGTTGCGGACCTGGTGAAATACGCCGTGGAGCACAAGCTGCTGTGAGTGTCCGACAATGGCGCTCTGGTTTGTAGGGCGATCCCTACAAGAAATCCTCTCTAAGCCTTATAGCAATCTCTCATACCGCCCGATTTGCGTGACCTGCCACCTTCTCTAGGCTTTTGTCTACGGCAGACACAAAAACAAAGGTGCGGTTATGGCCGAGACACAAGGCAACGACATCCTGGTCAGCTTTCGCGGCGTGCAGAAGAGCTACGACGGCGAGACCCTGATCGTCAAAGACCTCAACCTGGACATTCGCAAAGGCGAGTTCCTGACCCTGCTCGGGCCGTCCGGCTCCGGCAAGACCACCAGCCTGATGATGCTCGCCGGGTTTGAAACCCCCACCAGCGGCGAGATCCTCCTGGCCGGTCGCTCCATCAATAACGTGCCCCCGCACAAACGCGACATCGGCATGGTGTTCCAGAACTACGCGCTGTTCCCGCACATGACCGTGTCCGAGAACCTCGCGTTCCCGCTCTCGGTGCGCGGCATGAGCAAGACCGACGCCAGCGAGCGGGTCAAGCGTGCGCTCTCCATGGTCCAGCTCGACGCCTTCCGCAATCGCTACCCGGGCCAACTTTCCGGCGGTCAGCAGCAGCGTGTCGCCCTGGCCCGTGCCCTGGTGTTCGAACCTCAGCTGGTGCTGATGGATGAACCTCTCGGCGCACTGGACAAGCAGCTGCGTGAACACATGCAGATGGAGATCAAGCACATCCATCAACGCCTCGGCGTGACCGTGGTCTACGTGACCCACGACCAGGGCGAAGCCCTGACCATGTCCGACCGCGTGGCCGTGTTCCACCAGGGTGAGATCCAGCAGATCGCCCCGCCGCGCGAGCTCTACGAGCTGCCGCGCAACACCTTCGTGGCGAACTTCATCGGTGAGAACAACCGCATGAACGGGCAGTTGGAAAGCCACGACGGCGATCGCTGCGTGGTGCGTCTGGCCCGTGGCGAGAAGATCGAGGCGCTGGCGATCAACGTCGGCAAGCCGGGTGAGTCGGTGACCTTGTCGATCCGTCCGGAGCGCGTCCGCCTGAATGGCCACAGCGAGAGCTGCGTGAATCGCTTTTCCGGGCGCGTTGCCGAGTTCATCTACTTGGGCGATCACGTGCGTATCCGCATGGAGGTGTGCGGCAAGCCCGATTTCTTCGTCAAGCAACCTATTGCTGAGCTCGACCCCGCACTGGCGGTAGGCGATGTGGTGCCGCTCGGCTGGCAAGTGGAGCACGTCCGCGCACTGGACCCGCTTCTGGCGGAATGACGCGACGGCGCCAAGGCATTAGCAACCCTGCACTGTGGAGAAAATAACAATGTCGAAATCCCTGAAACTCACCGCCATCGCTCTCGGGCTGGCCTGCGCCTCCCAGGCGATGGCTGCTGACCTGACCGTGGTGTCCTTTGGCGGCGCCAACAAGAATGCTCAGGTCAAGGCGTTCTACGAGCCCTACCAGCAGAGCACCGGCAACAAGATCATCGCCGGTGAGTACAACGGCGAAATGGCCAAGGTGAAAGCCATGGTCGACACCAACAGCGTGTCCTGGAACCTGGTGGAAGTGGAGTCGCCTGAGCTTTCCCGTGGCTGCGACGAAGGCATGTTCGAAGAGCTCGACGCCGCCCAGTTCGGCAAGTCCGAAGACTTCGTCCCCGGTGCCATCCAGCCCTGCGGCGTCGGCTTCTTCGTCTGGTCCACCGTGCTGGCCTACAACGCCGACAAGCTGCAGAGCGCGCCCACCAGCTGGGCTGATTTCTGGGATGTGAAGAAATTCCCCGGCAAGCGCGGCCTGCGCAAGGGCGCCAAGTACACCCTGGAGTTCGCCCTGATGGCTGATGGCGTTGCGCCGAAAGACGTCTACAGCGTGCTCGCCACCAAGGAAGGCCAGGACCGCGCCTTCAAGAAGCTCGACGAGATCAAGCCGAGCATCCAATGGTGGGAAGCCGGCGCCCAGCCGCCGCAGTTCCTCGCTTCCGGCGACGTGGTCATGAGCTCCGCCTACAACGGCCGCATCGCTGCCGTGCAGAAGGAAAGCAACCTGAAAGTCGTGTGGACCGGCGGTATCTACGACTTCGACTCCTGGGCGATTCCGAAGGGCGCCAAGGATATCGACAAGGCCAAGGAGTTCATCGCCTTCTCGGTCAAGCCCGAGCAGCAGAAGATCTACTCCGAGAACATCGCCTACGGGCCGGCCAACACCCAGGCAGTGCCGCTGCTGGACAAGGCCCTGCTCAAGGACATGCCGACCACCCCGGAGAACATCAAGGACCAGGTCGCCATGGATGTCACCTTCTGGGCTGACTACGGCGAGCAACTGGAGCAGCGCTTCAACTCCTGGGCGGCCAAGTAAGGCTGCCGCTATTTCCCTCTCCCTCCGGGAGAGGGGCTGGGGGTGAGGGAAGTCTTTCCTCACCTCGGCCCTACCGGGCTGAAAGTCCAACCCTGTTCCAACGGAGTTCGTCATGGCCACTGCAGTGCCCCTTACCGAGGTCGCCGGCCCCAGCCTGAAGCAGCGCCTCGCCCGTGCCGAGCGGATGAATCGCCTGAAGTCCCAGGCGCTGATCCTGCCGCTGCTGATTTTCCTCCTGCTGACCTTCCTGGTGCCCATCGGCGCGCTGCTATACAGGAGCGTGAACAACCCGGAAGTGGTCGGTTCCATGCCGCGCACCGTCGACGCCATTTCCAGTTGGGACGGCAAGGCGCTGCCCGACGAACCGGTGTACAAGGCCCTGGCTGAAGACCTCGCCGCGGCGCGCAAGAACCAGACTATCGGCGACCTTTCCAAGCGCCTGAACATGGAGCTGGCCGGCTACCGCAGCCTGATGGCCAAGACTGCCCGTGCCCTGCCGTTCAAGACCGAGCCAGCCTCGTATAAAGATGCCCTGGAAAGTCTGGATGAGCGCTGGGGCGACCCGGCCTACTGGCAGGCGATCCGCCGCAACGCCAGTGAACTGACCCCCTATTACCTGTTGGCGGCCCTCGACCATCGCATCGATGACCTGGGCGAGGTTGCCCCGGCCACTCCGGACCAGGCGATCTATCTGGATATCTTCGCCCGCACCTTCTGGATGGGCGCGGTGATTACAGTGATCTGCCTGCTGCTGGCCTACCCGCTGGCCTACTTGCTGGCCAACCTCCCGACCCGGCAGAGCAACCTGCTGATGATCCTGGTGCTGCTGCCGTTCTGGACCTCCATCCTGGTGCGCGTCGCCGCCTGGATCGTGCTGCTGCAGTCTGGGGGCCTGATCAACGGCGCGCTGATCAAGCTCGGCCTGATCGACCAGCCGCTGCAATTGGTGTTCAACCGCACCGGCGTCTACATCGCCATGGTGCACATCATGCTGCCGTTCATGATCCTGCCGATCTACAGCGTGATGAAGGGCATCTCGCCGAGCTACATGCGGGCGGCGATCTCCCTCGGCTGCCACCCCTTCGCCAGTTTCTGGCGGGTGTACTTCCCGCAGACCGTGGCCGGCGTTGGTGCCGGGTGCCTGCTGGTGTTCATCCTGTCCATCGGCTACTACATCACCCCGGCGCTGCTGGGCAGCCCGAACGACCAGATGGTGAGCTACTTCGTCGCCTTCTTCACCAACACCACCATCAACTGGGGTATGGCCACGGCCCTGGGCGGCATGCTGCTGTTCGCCACCCTGATTCTCTATGTGGTGTACAGCTGGCTGGTGGGCGCTGGCCGCCTGCGTCTGGGTTGAGGAGAGAAAAATGCTGAGTCCCTACATGTCCCCGGTCGAGCGCCTGTGGTACTTCACCCTGCGCGGCCTCTGCGGCCTGGTGCTGCTGTTCCTGATCCTGCCGGTGCTGGTGATCATCCCGCTGTCGTTCAACTCCGGCACCTTCCTCGTCTATCCGCTGCAGGGCTTCTCCTTGCGCTGGTATGCCGATTTCTTCGGCTCGGCGGAGTGGATGCGCTCGCTGGCCAACAGCATGATCGTCGCCCCGGCGGCCACTGTGCTGGCCATGGTCTTCGGCACTCTGGCCTCCATCGGCCTGACCCGGGGCGAGTTCCGCGGCAAGGCGCTGGTGATGAGCCTGCTGATCTCGCCGATGGTGGTGCCCGTGGTGATCATCGGTGTCGCCAGCTACCTGTTCTTCGCACCATTGGGGCTTGGCAACAGCTACCTGTCGCTGATCCTGGTGCATGCGGTGCTGGGTGTGCCCTTCGTGATCATCACGGTGTCGGCCACCCTGCAGGGCTTCAATTACAACCTCGTGCGCGCCGCCGCCAGCCTGGGAGCGCCGCCACTGACCGCCTTCTTCAAGGTGACCCTGCCGCTGATCGCGCCGGGGGTGATCTCTGGAGCGCTCTTCGCCTTCGCCACTTCCTTCGACGAAGTGGTGGTTACCCTGTTCCTCGCCGGCCCCGAGCAGGCCACCCTGCCGCGGCAGATGTTCAGTGGTATTCGCGAGAACCTCAGCCCCACTATCGCCGCTGCCGCGACGTTGCTGATCGGTTTCTCCGTCGCGCTGTTGCTGGTGCTGGAATGGCTGCGTGGTCGCAGTGAGCGCATGCGCACCTCCATGCCGGAGTAAGCCTCTCCAACCTTCGCCTGCCCGCGTCCCCATCGCGGGCAGGTTCTTTTCCGCCTCACCTCAGTCATCGGTCGAATCCCCGCGCGCCATTCATCCCGGCTACAATCCGCGCCACCGTGATTCTGCCCTGAGGTCCGCCATGCAGCCTTTCGCCATCGCACCGTCGATCCTGTCCGCCGATTTCGCCCGCCTGGGCGAAGAAGTGGAGAACGTCCTCGCCGCCGGCGCCGACATCGTTCACTTCGACGTGATGGATAACCACTATGTGCCCAACCTGACCATTGGCCCGATGGTCTGCTCGGCGCTGCGCAAGTACGGCATCACCGCGCCGATCGACGCGCACCTGATGGTCAAGCCGGTGGATCGCATCATCGGTGACTTCATCGAGGCGGGCGCCACCTACGTGACTTTCCATCCGGAAGCCTCCGAGCACATCGACCGCTCCCTGCAACTCATCCGCGATGGCGGTGCCAAGTCCGGCCTGGTGTTCAACCCGGCGACTCCGCTGGACGTGCTGAAGTACGTGATGGACAAGGTCGACATGATCCTGCTGATGAGCGTCAACCCCGGTTTCGGTGGACAGAAGTTCATCCCCGGCACCCTCGACAAGCTGCGCGAGGCGCGTGCCCTGATCGACGCCTCCGGCCGTGACATCCGCCTGGAGATCGATGGCGGCGTCAACGTGAAGAACATCCGCGAGATCGCTGCTGCGGGTGCCGACACCTTCGTCGCCGGCTCGGCCATCTTCAACACCCCGGACTACGCCGAAGTCATCGCCGCCATGCGCGCCGAGCTGGCGCTGGTTTGATATGAGCGCGCTGCAGCGGCTGTTCGACGGGCGCCTGCCACGCCTGGTGATGTTTGACCTGGATGGCACTCTGGTGGATTCAGTTCCCGACCTGGCGGCCGCTGTCGACAGCATGTTGCTTGCCCTTGGCCGACCTGCCGCCGGAGTGGAGCGGGTTCGCGAGTGGGTCGGCAACGGCGCTCGGGTGCTGGTGCGCCGTGCCCTGGCCGGGGATATCGATCATTCCGCAGTGCATGACAGCGACGCCGAGCGCGGTCTGGTGCTGTTCATGGACGCCTATGCCGAGAGCCATGCCCTGACCACCGTCTACCCGGGCGTGGCGGAAACCCTCAAGTGGCTGAAGAAAAAAGGCGTTGAACTTGCGCTGGTCACCAACAAGCCGGAACGCTTCGTCGCCCCCCTGCTGGACGAGATGAAGCTTGGGCGCTATTTCCCGCTGATCATCGCTGGCGACACCCTGCCGCAGCAAAAGCCCGACCCGGCCGCGCTGCTCCATGTGATGCACATGACCGGGGTCAGTCGTACCGATGCGCTGTTCGTCGGTGACTCGCGCAACGATGTGCTGGCAGCCAAGGCTGCCGGGGTGCAATGCGTGGCGCTGAGCTACGGTTACAACCATGGCCGCCCCATTAGCGAGGAGGAACCGGCCCTGGTGGTGGATGACCTGCGCGAGCTGTTGCCTGGCGGTTGCGCCGCTCACGGTGCTGCGCTAATGTCGCCGGACTCCTCCGACAATCCGCCTCAACGAGACAGAAACGTGGTGGTTCACTGCAAGCATCGGCTCGAACGAGCCGGAATGAAGATCATCAAGGCCGTCGCCCGTTGGCGCTGGCGCGCCTGAATTCATTCTGGCCGGATGCTCCGGCGCGCTTGCACACCGACGTTCTAATCTCCAGGAGTCCTCAACGGGCTCCTTGCCCACGAGGCTGATCATGACCCGCGAAGAATTCCTGCGTTTGGCCGCCGAAGGCTACAACCGCATTCCGCTTGCGTTCGAAACCCTGGCGGATTTCGACACTCCCCTCTCCCTCTACCTGAAGCTTGCCGACACCCCATACTCCTACCTGCTGGAGTCCGTGCAGGGCGGCGAGAAGTGGGGGCGGTACTCCATCATCGGCCTGCAGAGCCGCACTGTGCTGCGCGCCCACGGCCTGAAGGTCAGCGTCAGCGTCGACGATGTCGAGGTGGAATCCCACGATTGCGAAGACCCGCTGGCCTTCGTCGAAGACTTCAAGGAGCGCTACCAGGTGGCGCCCATCGCCGGCTTGCCGCGTTTCAACGGCGGCCTGGTGGGTTACTTCGGCTATGACTGCGTGCGCTACGTCGAGAAGCGCCTGGCCAACTGCCCGAACCCCGATCCGTTGGGTACCCCGGACATCCTGCTGATGGTCTCGGACGCGGTGGTCGTGTTCGACAACCTGGCCGGCAAGCTGCACGCCATCGTTCTGGTCGACCCGACCCAGCCCGAGGCCTACGAAAAGGGTCAGGCCCGCCTGGTCGAGCTGCGGCAGAAGCTGCGGCAGCCGGTAGTGCCGCGCCTGGGCGTGGACCCGAGCCTACCGGTTGGGGGCGAGCCGGAATTCCGCTCCAGCTTCACCCGTGAGGACTACGAGCAGGCAGTGCGTGAGATCAAGGAGTACATCCTGGCCGGCGACTGCATGCAGGTGGTGATTTCCCAGCGCATGTCGATTCCCTTCCAGGCCGCTCCTATCGACCTTTACCGCGCCCTGCGCTGCTTCAACCCCACTCCTTACATGTACTTCTTCAACTTTGGCGACTTCCACGTGGTGGGCAGCTCGCCGGAGGTGCTGGTGCGTGTCGAGGACGGATTGGTCACCGTGCGCCCGATCGCTGGTACCCGCCCACGTGGTGCGACCGAGGAAGCCGACCGCGCCCTGGAAGAAGACCTGCTCTCCGACGCCAAGGAGCTGGCAGAACACCTGATGCTGATCGATCTCGGCCGCAATGACGTAGGCCGCGTCGCCAGCACGGGCAGCGTCAAGGTCACCGAGAAGATGGTGATCGAGCGCTACTCCAACGTGATGCACATCGTTTCCAACGTCACCGGCCAGCTCAAGGAAGGTATATCCGCAATGGAAGCGCTGCGCGCCATCCTGCCGGCCGGCACGCTTTCCGGTGCGCCGAAGATTCGCGCCATGGAAATCATCGACCAACTCGAACCGGTCAAGCGTGGTGTATACGGCGGTGCCGTGGGCTACCTGGCCTGGAACGGCAACATGGATACGGCCATCGCGATCCGTACCGCGGTCATCAAGGACGGCGAACTTCATGTACAGGCTGGCGCCGGCATCGTCGCCGATTCGGTCCCAGCCCTGGAATGGGAAGAGACGCTGAACAAGCGCCGGGCGATGTTCCGGGCCGTGACTCTCGCCGAACAGACCGCCAAGACCGACGCTTGAGGATTGCACCATGCTGCTGATGATCGACAACTACGATTCCTTTACCTACAACGTGGTGCAGTACCTCGGTGAACTGGGCGCGGACGTGCATGTGATCCGCAACGACGAGCTCTCCATCGCCGAGATCGAGGCGCTGAACCCGGAACGCATCGTGGTATCCCCTGGCCCCTGCACGCCCAACGAAGCGGGCGTGTCGCTGGAAGTGATCCGCCATTTCGCCGGCAAGCTGCCGATCCTCGGCGTTTGTCTTGGCCACCAGAGCATCGGCCAGGCCTTCGGCGGTGACGTCGTGCGTGCGCGCCAGGCCATGCACGGCAAGACGAGCCCGGTGTTCCACAAGGACCAGGGCGTGTTCGAAGGCCTGAACCACCCACTGACCGTCACCCGCTATCACTCCCTGGTGGTGAAGCTGGAAACCCTGCCCGTCGAGCTGGAAGTCACCGCCTGGACCCAGCACGCCGACGGCTCGGTGGACGAAATCATGGGGTTGCGTCACAAGACGCTGAACATCGAGGGTGTGCAGTTCCATCCGGAGTCCATCCTTACCGAACAGGGCCATGAACTGCTGGCCAACTTCCTCAAGCAAACCGGTGGAGTGCGCTGATGGACATCAAGGAAGCCCTGAACCGGGTGGTCAACCAACTGGATCTGACCACCGAAGAAATGCAGGACGTGATGCGCCTGATCATGACCGGCCAGTGCACCGACGCACAGATCGGCGCCTTCCTCATGGGCATGCGCATGAAGAGCGAGACGATCGAAGAGATCGTCGGTGCGGTCTCGGTCATGCGTGAACTGGCCACCCGTGTGGAACTCTCCAGCCTCGACCACGTGGTCGACGTAGTGGGGACCGGCGGTGATGGCGCCAACATCTTCAACGTTTCTTCCGCCGCCACCTTCGTGGTCGCTGCGGCAGGCGGCAAAGTGGCCAAGCATGGCAACCGCGCGGTATCCGGCAAGACCGGCAGCGCTGATGTACTGGAAGCCGCCGGCATCTACCTGGACCTCAAGCCGGAGCAGGTGGCGCGCTGCATCGAAGGCATCGGTGTCGGCTTCATGTTCGCCCAGGTGCATCACAAGGCCATGAAATACGCCGCCAGCCCGCGTCGCGAACTGGGTCTGCGCACCCTGTTCAACATGCTCGGCCCGCTTACGAATCCGGCCGGGGTGAAGCATCAGGTGGTCGGCGTATTCAGCCAGGCGCTGTGTCGCCCGCTGGCCGAGGTACTCAAGCGCCTGGGCAGTGAGCACATCCTGGTGGTCCACTCCCGTGATGGCCTGGACGAGGTGAGTCTGGCCGCACCGACCCATGTCGCCGAACTGAAGGACGGCGAAGTGACCGAGTACCAGATCCAGCCCGAGGACTTCGGCATCAAGAGCCAAAGCCTGATCGGCCTGACCGTCGGCAGTCCGCAGGAGTCGCTGGAGCTGATCCGCGACGCCCTGGGCAGGCGCAAGACGGAAAACGGCCAGAAGGCCGCCGACATGATCGTGCTGAACGCCGGCGCGGCGCTCTATGCTGCCGACCTGGCGTCCAGCCTGAAAGAAGGTGTGCGCCTGGCGCAGGACGCTCTGCACACTGGTCTGGCCCGCGAAAAGCTGGACGAGCTGGCCTCCTTTACCGCGGTGTTCCGAGTGGAGAATGAAGCGTGAGCATCCCAACCGTTCTTGAGAAGATCCTGGCGCGCAAGGCCGAGGAAGTGGCTGATCGCCGTGCCCGCGTCTCACTGGCCGAAGTCGAAGCGTTGGCCCGCGCCGCCGACGCCCCTCGTGGTTTCGCCCGGGCGCTGCTGGAGCGTGTCGAGCGCCACGAGCCAGCAGTAATCGCCGAAGTGAAGAAGGCCTCCCCGAGCAAGGGCGTGCTGCGCGAGAACTTCATTCCGGCGCAGATTGCCAAAAGCTACGAGGCCGGCGGTGCCGCCTGCCTGTCGGTGCTGACCGATGTGGACTTCTTCCAGGGCGCCGATGCCTACCTGCAGGAAGCCCGTGCGGCCTGCTCGTTGCCGGTGATCCGCAAAGACTTCCTGATCGATCCGTACCAGGTGGTCGAGGCCCGTGCGCTCGGTGCTGACTGCATCCTGCTGATCGTCTCCGCGCTGGAAGATTCGCGGATGAAGGAGCTGGCGGCCACCGCCAAGGACGTCGGCCTCGATGTGCTGGTGGAAGTGCATGACGGCAAGGAACTGGATCGCGCGCTGAACTGCCTGGATACCCCGCTAGTGGGCATCAATAACCGCAACCTGCACACCTTCGAAGTCAGCCTGGAAAACACCCTCGACCTGCTGCCGCGCATTCCGCGTGACCGCCTGGTGGTAACCGAGAGCGGTATTCTCAATCGTGCCGATGTGGAGCTGATGGAAGTCAGCGGCGTGTATGCCTTCCTGGTGGGCGAAGCCTTCATGCGCGCCGAAGAGCCGGGCACCGAACTGAGCCGCCTGTTCTTCCCCGAGCGTAATCGCGTGGTGGCGGGCATCGATCCGGACTGAGCAAGGCCTTTGCTTCAGACATGAAAAAGCCGGCTTGCGCCGGCTTTTTCGTTTGCGGCTTCAGCGGGTGCCGAAGACCACCATGGTCTTGCCCTTTACATGCACCAAGCCCTGTTCCTCCAGGCTCTTGAGCACGCGGCCGACCATTTCGCGGGAACAGCCGACGATACGGCCGATTTCCTGGCGGGTGATCTTGATCTGCATGCCGTCCGGGTGAGTCATGGCGTCCGGCTGCTTGCACAGGTCGAGCAGGGTGCGTGCTACGCGGCCAGTCACGTCGAGGAAGGCCAGGTCGCCTACCTTGCGCGTGGTGTTGCGCAGGCGGTCGGCCATCTGGCTGCCGAGGGCGTAGAGGATTTCCGGATCCTGCTGAGTGAGCTCGCGGAACTTGGCGTAGCTCAGCTCGGCCACTTCGCACTCGGTCTTGGCACGGACCCAAGCGCTGCGCTCCTTCTCCGCGCCTTCCTTTTCGAACAGGCCCATCTCGCCGAAAAAGTCGCCGGCGTTGAGGTAGGCGATGATCATCTCGCGACCGTCGTCATCCTCGATCAGGATAGTGACGGAGCCCTTGATGATGAAGAAGAGGGTTTCGCAGCGATCGCCCGCATAGATGATGGTGCTCTTGGCCGTGTAACGGCGGCGGTGACAATGCGCGAGAATCTTGTCCAGGCTCTTTATTTTTGGTGTAAGGGTAATTGCGACCATGCCCGAGTCCCGAAATAGAGAAGGTAAGCCTTTGTCCAACAGGCAATTTTCTAATAGTTGTCCGGCCAAGTGTGCCAGTAATCCGGCGCCAGCTTAACAGAGGACCCTGATTCGACAACGTGATTTTGCGACGCACCTAACACCTGCCCCGGAACTATTTGCAGCCCGGCATGGAAAACGCGCTGTGATAAGCTACCGCACCTTTTTCCGAGCGGAGTTCCAGGCGATGAAAGCACGCATCCAATGGGCGGGCGAAGCCCTGTTCCTTGGCGAATCCGGCAGCGGCCACGCGGTCGTGATGGATGGCCCGCCCGAGGCTGGCGGTCGCAACCTGGGCGTGCGTCCCATGGAAATGCTGCTGATCGGTCTTGGCGGTTGCACCAACTTCGACGTGGTGAGCATCCTGAAGAAATCCCGCCAGCCGGTGGAAAGCTGCGAAGCCTTCATGGAAGCCGAGCGCGCCAGCGAGGACCCCAAGGTCTTCACCAAGATCCACGTGCACTTCGTGGTGAAGGGGCGCGGACTCAAGGACGCCCAGGTCAAGCGCGCGGTGGAGCTGTCTGCGGAGAAGTACTGCTCGGCTTCGATCATGCTCGGCCGCGCAGGTGTCGAGATCACCCATGATTACGAAATCGTCGAGCTGGGCTGAGCCCGGTCCCGATGGATGGCCGGATAACGACATCCGGCCATCATAATTGCGCGGCAAACTCTGGCAGACGGCGCCCGTCGTCTGCATAATTCGCCCCCTTTCAATTTCCGGGGCGTCGGGCCCCGAACCTACGACCACAATCGCCAACGCGAAGAGGTGTAAACCGTCCTACGCAGAAGTGTCGTGCGCTTCTGACGGGCATGCTCAACCACGCGGCAGAGCCGCATATGCACAGAGAGCTCTCAACGGTGAAAAGCAAACTCAAGCTCCACGGGTTCAACAACCTGACAAAGACCTTGAGCTTCAACATCTATGACATCTGCTACGCGGAGACCCCCGAGGATCAGCAGGCCTACGTCCAGTACATCGATGAAGAGTACGACGCCGAGCGCCTGACCCAGATCCTCACCGACGTGGTGGACATCATCGGTGCCAACATCCTCAACATTGCCCGCCAGGACTATGATCCCCAGGGCGCGAGCGTGACCATCCTGATCTCCGAGCAGCCGGTGACCCCTACCGACAGCCAGATCGAGGAATCTCCGGGCCCGCTGCCGGAGACCATCCTGGCGCACCTTGATAAAAGCCACATCACCGTTCACACCTATCCGGAGATCCATCCGGTGTCGGGTATCGCCACCTTCCGGGTGGACATCGATGTTTCCACCTGCGGCGTGATTTCTCCGCTGAAGGCGCTCAACTACCTGATCCACCAGTTCGACTCGGACATCGTCACCGTCGACTATCGCGTGCGCGGTTTCACCCGTGATGTGGAAGGCAAGAAGCACTTCATCGACCATGAGATCAACTCGATCCAGAACTACCTCTCCGACGACACCCAAGACGCCTATCAGATGACGGACGTCAACGTGTACCAGGAGAACATGTTCCACACCAAGATGCTGCTCAAGAACTTCGAACTGGACAATTACCTGTTCGGCGATGCCACCAGCAATCTGACTGTCGAGCAGCGCAAGGAAGTCGAAGAGCGCGTACGGCACGAGATGCTGGAAATCTTCTACGCGCGAAACATGCCTCATTGAGGACGCTTCCCGGTAGAAACGAAAAAGGGCGCTGATGGCGCCCTTTTTCATGTGCGGCGTTCAGACCCGGTAGGTGCTCTTGGTCATGATCTTCGACAGCAGTGTCATGCCGAACTTCACCGGAGCGGGGAAGCGCAGGCCGCCGGCCTCAATGGCGCTAGTGGCGTGTTGCTCCTCGTCGGTACGCATCTGCTCGAGGATGGCGCGGGACTTGGCGTCTTCGGCGGGCAGTTGCTCCAGATGCTCGTCGAGGTGCTTGCACACCTGGTCTTCGGTCGCGGCAACGAAGCCCAGGCTCACTCGATCGCTGATCAGGCCGGTTACGGCGCCGACGCCAAACGACAAACCATAGAAGATCGGATTGAGGACACTCGGGCGGCTGCCCAGCTCGCGGATACGCTGTTCGCACCAGGCCAGGTGGTCGACCTCTTCCTCGGCGGCGTGCTCCATGGCTTCGCGCACTTCCGGCAGCTTCGCGGTCAGCGCCTGCCCCTGGTAGAGCGCCTGGGCGCAGACTTCGCCGGTGTGGTTGATACGCATCAGCCCGGCGATGTGGCGGGCGTCCTCTGCCTTGAGTTCAGCATCGGGTTGGCCATCGGCGGGAGAGGGGCGGAAAGGCTGACCGGTAAATGGCAGCAGGGTGCGCAGTGCGGCATCGGCCTGCAGCAACAGGCGGTCGGCGGGGGAGTAGGAACGTTCGCTGGCCATGCGGCACCTCCGTAGGACGTCGGCAGGCATTCTACCGCAAGGGGATGACCAAGGTTTGACCGGAGTCAGACGGTGGTCGGTGGGCGGGAGGGCTTCCCGCCCTTGGGACGAGGCCGGATCAGCCCGGCGGCCAGTGCATCTGGCGCTGGCCAAGCACGTGCATGTGGATGTGGTAGACGGTCTGGCCACCCTGTTCGTTGCAGTTCATCACCACGCGGAAGCCTTCGTCGCAGCCTTGCGCCATCGCCAGGCGCTGGGCGGTGTAGGCGATATGGCCTACCAGCGCCTTGTCGTCCTCGGTGAGGTCGGTGAGCGTGCGCACGTGCTTTTTCGGGATCACCAGGAAGTGCACGGGAGCCTGCGGCGCGATGTCGTGGAAGGCGACGACCTGATCGTCCTCATAGAGCTTGCGCGCGGGAATTTCCCCGGCAGCGATTTTGCAGAACAGACAGTCCACGGGAATTCTCCGGCCTGTTATAAGAATGACCGAGTTTAACGGCGAGTGATTTCCCCGGCCAGCATCGGCCGATGCCCACAAGGAGCCTCTGTGAAGAACGATATCCACGACCTCAGCCTGGTGCTGGACTCGCGGGTCAAGCTGGTCCTGATCGAGTCCTGGGATGAGCGCCGGGTACTTGAAACCCTCACCAGCCTGGCCGTCAAGCGCGGTCTCGGACTCTTCACCTGGGCGGTCAGCGAAGGGCTGCAGCGCCTGGGTTTCGGTGGTGACAGCATGGGCGAGGGTGACAGTCGCGAGCCGGAAACGGCGCTCAAGCTGATTAAGGCTGATCCGCAACCAAACCTGTATGTGATGTGCGATCTGCATCCCTTTCTGGGCGACAACCCCAAGGTGGTAAGGCTGCTCAAGGAAGTGGCCATGGCCGAGGGCACCCATAAGCCAACCCTGGTGCTGGTGTCCCATGCGCTCAAGCTGCCGCCGGAAGTGCAGCGCTACGCGGCGCGCTTTGATCTGGCACTACCCAGTGAGGATGAGTTGCTGAGCATCGTTCGCGAAGAGGCCTCGCGCTGGAGCGAGCGTAATCGTGGTGCGCGGGTCCGCACCGACAACCGCACCTTGCAACAGGTGGTGAAGAATTTGCGTGGCATGAGTCATGGTGAGGCCCGGGCCCTTGCGCGCAATGTGATCTGCGACGACGGCGCCATTACCCAGGAAGACCTTCCGGAGCTGAACAAGGCGAAGTTTCAATTGTTGGATCTGGAGGGCGTGCTCAGTTTCGAGTACGAGACGGCTCGTTTTGCCGAGGTTGGGGGGCTGGCCAACCTCAAGCGTTGGTTGGCCGAGCGTCAGTCTGCGTTGCTGGACGACAAGGGCCTGGACCGACCCAAAGGGGTATTGCTGGTCGGTGTGCAGGGTGGAGGCAAGAGCCTCGCGGCCAAGGCAGTAGCCGGCCTTTGGGGTTTGCCACTGCTGCGCCTGGACTTCGCTTGCCTGTACAACAAATTCTTTGGCGAAACCGAGCGCAACCTGCGCGAAGCGCTGAAGCTGGCAGAGCAGATGGCCCCCTGCGTGCTATGGATGGATGAGGTGGAGAAAGGCCTGGCAAGCGGCGACCATGATGGCGGTGTCAGCCAGCGCGTGCTGGGGACCTTGCTGACCTGGATGGCCGAGCGCAAGGCGCCGGTGTTCATGGTGGCGACTGCCAATGCCATCGACCGGCTACCGCCAGAGCTGCTCCGCAAGGGACGCTTTGATGAGCTGTTTTTCGTCGACTTGCCGCAGCCTGAAGTTCGTGCCGAAATCTTCCGTATTCACCTGGGCCGACGCGAGTTGGACCCGGCGCAGTTCGACCTGCATCAACTGGTGGGTGCCAGTGACGGTTTTTCCGGCGCTGAGATCGAACAGGCGGTGGTAGGCATGCTCTACGCTGCCCAGGCCCAGCAATGCCCGGCCGACCAGGCTCTGCTGCTGCGTGAGATCAAGGGTACCGCGCCATTGTCGGTGCTGATGGCCGAGCAGTTGGCAAACTTGCGGGCATGGGCGAACGGGCGTTGCGTGAAAGCCGAGTGAGGCCCCTCAGGGTTGGGCGAAACGGCGAATGACCCGGCCCAGCAAGCGGCGTACCAGCCAGCGCGGGGCCAGCCTGGGGACCAGGGCGGCGAGCCGGTTGCGCCAGCCGGGGATAATGATGGCGCGGTTCTTTTCCAGGGCGCGTACGGTGATCAGCGCTACTTCCTCGGGGCTCATCATCAGTTTGCTGCCTTCCAGGCTGTCGACTTGCAGATGGGCGCCGCGGAAGAAGGCGGTGCGGGTTGGGCCAGGGCACAGCACCGAGACATTCACGCCGCGCGGGCGCAGTTCTTCTCGCAGGCCTTCGGAGAGGTTCAAGACGTAGGCCTTGCTGGCGTAGTAGTTGCTCATCCAGGGGCCGGGCTGGAAGCCCGCCACCGAGGCGACGTTGAGGATCTGCCCGCCACCCTGGCGTGCCATCAGACCGCCAATGCCATGGCAGAGCCGGGCCAAGGCGAGGATGTTCAACTCGATCAGCTCCTGCTCGCGGCCCCAGTCCTGGTCAACGAAGGCGCCGCAGGAACCAATGCCTGCGTTGTTCACCAGCAGGTCGATTTCCCGCTCACCCTGTTCCAGGTCCATCAGCAGGCCGGACACCTGCAAGGGTTCGGCGAGGTCGCAGTAGCGGAACAGCACCTCGACGCCGAAGCGCTGGGTCAACTCGCAGGCGATGCTCTCCAGCACGTCCCGCTGTCGGGCCACCAGCAGCAGGTGGCGCCCCCGTCTCGCCAGGGCCTCGGCCAGGGCCAGGCCAATACCGCTGGAGGCGCCGGTGATCAAGGCATAACGGGGCATCTGGAGGTTCTCCATAATGGGGCCGGGTTGGACAACGCCGGCCCCGGGAGGTTGCTTACTCGGCGGACTCGCCTTCGAGCGGGGGCACTTCGGCCGGTTGCTCGAAGCTGGCGGCAGCGTCCATCTGGGCGCGCATCAGGTAGTCCTGATAGGCCGGTATCGAAATGGCGGCGACTATACCGATTACCGGCACCAGAATGATCAGCCAGGCCAGCACTTTTACTGCACGACTGTTTGGCGGCGGTGGCGGGCCGTAGCGGTTCGGGCCGTCAGTGCCAGGGACGAAGAGCATCAGAAGCGCGAAAACGCTGCCGACGACGGGGACGAAGTTCAACAGCCAGAGCCACCCGGACCAGCCGATGTCGTGCAGGCGCTGCACGCCAATGCATACGCTGACCACAACTAGCGCCAGACTCGCGACCAGAGTCAGCAGACCGGCGAGGGTCTCGGAAAGCGCGAAGCTGCCCAGGATGACACCGCCGATAGGCAGGAATGCCAGCAGCAGCGCCATGCTCCAGCCCAGGTAGCGCACCCGGCCGATGCGGCCGTTGGTACCGAACACCTTCAGCTCGCCGAACTCCGGTAACTGCTCGCCGACCTGGGCCTGGGGCGGAGCGTAGGGTGATGCGGGTTCACTGCTGGTGATTGAGGCTTTCACCAAGGCGGCTTCTTCAGACAGTTGCGCCTGACGGGCCAGGTATTTGTCGATGATGATCCCGCAGGCCTGGCACTCAGTCGATTTCGGTTGCTCATGGCCACATTTCGGGCAGCTCATGCTGTCGTTTGCCGGGGCGGCTTCGGCTGCAGGGGCGCTGGGCTCCGGGTGATCATCCGTGGACACCAGGCTCAGGCCTGCTGCCAGGTCGTGCTCCTTGCGCACTTTGGCGCCGGCGCGTTGCAGCGCGGCGAGGTATTTGTCCGCCTCGGCTTCCACCAGGTCGCGCTTGAGGGCGACACTGCGGCCGCCGAACAGGCTGTCGATCTTGCTGGTATCGCTCTTGAACAGGCGGGCGAGGTTTTCCTTGACGGTGTCCAGCGCCACACCGGGCATGGGTTCTCCGTCGAAGACGATCTTGTAGCGGGCTTCGGTCATGCGAGCATCCTTGTCAGCGACAGAAAAATGATGGCACAGCGTAATTGCGCTCTGGCCCGCGGCACAAGCGGGCTGGCGCACAAAAAACAGGGTTCAGGCGAGGCCGAGCGGGCTCCAGCGTCCGACCAGGCTTCCGCGGCGCAACAGGCGCAGGTCAGCGAACTCGCCTAGGGTGCCTTCAGAATGCGTCGGACGCAGGAAGACCCAGTCGTCCACGGCGAGCCCTGTAGCGTGGGAGCCGGCCAAGCGCTCCTGGTTGGCGCTGCGGCCGTAGAGGTTGTCATGGGTGGGTCCGGCCGGGGAAACCGGGGTGGCTTGCCAGTTGCCTCCATAGAGGTAATGGGCGCGCTGGCAATTGGGGTTCCAGCCCTGCAGCACTCCTTGTGCGCCTTCCAGATAGGGTAAGGCGCCATCGAGTACCTTGAGTACGGGTGTGGCTATCCACAGGGCCGGCAGGTGCTCGTGGAGCAGGTCACTGTCGAATGGTTGAGGCCCATGAAGTAGGCATCGTGGGGGCGGCCGTGATCAGTCGGACGCGCGGACCACAGGCCCAGGGCGCCTAGCGCTCCGAGCCCGAGCCCGAGCAGGGTGCGCCGCCTCATTGAGCCCAGCGTTGACCCAGTTGCCCGGCCTTGTCGCGGGCGGCGCGATACTCCTGGTCAAGACGGGCGATCAACTCGTCCACCGTGGGTAGGTCGCGAATGTTGCCCACCCCCTGGCCAGCTGACCAAACGGTCTTCCAGGCCTTGGCTTCATCGCTGACGGGTTTCAACTTCTCGCCGTAGTTGATATCGCCCTTGTCGGCGAGGCGCTTCAGGTCGTAGCCGGCCGCTTCCAGGCTCTGGCGCATGAAGCTCGCAGGTACGCCGGAAACGGCCGGAGTGTGGATGATGTCGGCTGCGCGGGCATCGAGGATCATTTGTTTGTAGCGGGTTTCGGCATCGCTCTGCTGAGTGGCGATGAAGCGGGTGCCGAGGTAGGCCAGATCGGCGCCGAGCATCTGCGCGGCAAAGATTTCGTGGCCGTGGTTGAGGCAGCCAGCGAGCAGCAGGGTCTTGTCGAAGAACTGGCGAATTTCGGCGATCAACGCAAAGGGGCTCAAGGTGCCGGCATGGCCGCCGGCGCCCGCCGCTACGGCGATCAGGCCGTCCACGCCTGCCTCGGCTGCCTTCTCGGCGTGGCGGCGAGTGGTCACGTCGTGAAATACGAGACCGCCGTAGCTGTGCACAGCGTCTACGACCTCCTTCACTGCGCCGAGGCTGGTGATGACGATGGGGACATGCTTGTCGACACAGATGGCCAGGTCGGCCGAAAGTCGCGGGTTGCTGTGGTGAACGATGAGGTTCACCGCGAAGGGCGCAGCGTCTGCCGCAAGTCCCGCCTCGATCTCATCCAGCCAGGCGCGAAAGCCGCTGCTCTCGCGCTGGTTGAGGGCGGGAAAGCTGCCAACGATACCGTTGTTGCAGCAGGCCAGGACCAGTTTGGGATTGGACACCAGGAACATTGGTGCGGCCACGACCGGCAAGCGCAGGCGTTGATCGAGCAAGGCAGGCAGGGACATCTGGAGTTCCTCTTGTCAGTTCAGAAGGGCTTGACCACCACCAGGACGACGATGGCGATCAGGAATAGCACCGGGACTTCGTTGAACCAGCGGTAGAACACATGGCCCCGGCGATTTTCGCCCCGGGCAAAACGCTTGAGCAGGGAGCCGCAGGCGTGGTGATAGCCGATCAGCAGGATCACCAGAGTGAGCTTGGCGTGCAGCCAGCCCTGGCTCAGCCAGCCCGAGTTGAGATAGAGCATCCAGATTCCCAGGACCAGGGTGGCGATCATCGAGGGCCCCATGATGCCGCGGTAGAGCTTGCGCTCCATGACCTTGAAGCGCTCACGGCTGGGCTCGTCCTCGGCCTGGGCGTGATAGACGAAGAGTCGCGGAAGGTAGAACAGGCCGGCGAACCAGCAGACGACGGCGATGATATGCAAGGCCTTGAGCCACAGATAGAGCATGGGAAGGTTTCCATCGGACAGATGGTCCGGATAGTAGAGGCTTGAGCGGCCGCACGTCACCTCAGCGGTTGGCCCCTGGCCGATGCGGCCTTATCATCGGCAGCTTTCCAATCGGTTCATTGAGGGGCAAGTGATGGTCAAGGTCGGAATCGTCGGCGGCACAGGCTATACCGGTGTCGAATTGCTGCGTCTGCTGGCTCAGCATCCGCAGGCAGAGGTCGCGGTGATCACCTCGCGATCCGAGGCCGGGGTCAAGGTCGCCGACATGTATCCGAACCTGCGCGGTCACTACGACAACCTCGCATTCAGCGTGCCTGACGCCGCAACCCTGGGAGCGTGCGACGTGGTCTTCTTCGCCACGCCCCATGGCGTAGCCCATGCGCTGGCCGGTGAGTTGCTGGCGGCCGGAACCCGGGTCATCGACCTCTCCGCGGACTTCCGTTTGCAAGACGCCGAGGAATGGGCCAAGTGGTACGGCCAGCCCCATGGCGCGCCGGCATTGTTGCCGGAGGCTGTTTACGGCCTGCCGGAAGTGAATCGTGAAGCCATCAAAGGCGCACGCCTGATCGCCGTCCCCGGTTGCTATCCGACTGCTGCGCAGCTCGGTTTCATCCCGCTGCTGGAAGCCGGCCTGGCCGATACGCATCAACTGATCGCCGACTGCAAGTCCGGTGTCAGTGGTGCCGGTCGTGGTGCGAAGGTGGGCTCGCTGTTCTGCGAGGCAGGCGAAAGCATGATGGCCTACTCGGTGAAGGGGCATCGCCATCTGCCGGAAATCAGCCAGGGCCTGCGCCGCGCCGCCGGTGGCCCGGTAGGCCTGACTTTCGTACCGCACCTGACTCCGATGATCCGCGGTATCCACGCCACCCTCTATGCGAACGTTGTGGACAAAGGCGTCGACCTGCAGTCGCTGTTCGAGAAGCGCTACGCCAACGAACCCTTCGTCGATGTGATGCCGGCCGGCAGCCATCCCGAAACCCGCAGTGTGCGCGGCGCCAACGTATGCCGCATCGCGGTTCACCGTCCCCAGGGCGGCGACCTGGTGGTGGTGCTTTCGGTGATCGACAACCTGGTGAAGGGTGCGTCCGGTCAGGCGGTACAGAACCTGAACATCATGTTCGGCCTTGATGAGCGCCTTGGTCTCTCCCACGCGGCTCTGCTGCCGTGATGTCAGGCGGCGCCGGAGGTTCGTGTCCCGGCGCCGCACCTCGATCCATTGGCAGGGTCGAATCGCTTAATAGTTGACCAGTTTTCTAGGGTAAGCGGATAATGCCTCGCCTTAGCGCAGTATGGCGGCGTCAAGCCGGGAGAGTTGCAGCATGAGCGTCGAAACCTTCACCCCTTCAGCCCTGATGTTCACCGAGGGCGCGGCCAGCAAGGTGAAGAACCTGATCGATGAAGAGGGCAATCCGCGCCTGAAGCTTCGTGTCTTCGTGACCGGCGGCGGCTGCTCGGGATTCCAGTACGGCTTCACCTTCGATGAAGACGTGGCGGACGACGACACCATCGTCGAACGCGACGGCGTCAGCCTTGTCGTCGACCCGATGAGCTTCCAGTACCTGGCGGGTGCCGAGGTTGATTATCAGGAAGGTCTCGAAGGGTCGCGTTTCGTGATCAAGAACCCGAATGCCACCACCACCTGTGGCTGTGGGTCTTCGTTCTCGATCTGATTTTCAGCTCGTACAGCGAACGCCGTGCTTATGCACGGCGTTTTAGTTTCTGCTGACTTCGTTCAGGCGGGGTAAATGGCGCCGAGGATGCGCAAGCCGCGGGCGCCAGTGACGCTGGGGCGGTTGGTGGGAATACCTTCCAGACAGCAGTGGGCCAGCCAGGCAAACGCCATGGCCTCGACCCAGTCCGGGTCCACGCCAAAGTCGGCAGTGCTGCACACGCGAGTGTCAGGCAAAAGGACAGCGAGACGCTGCATCAGATGCTGATTGTGGACGCCGCCGCCGCAGACCAGCAGGTCGTCAGTCTTCGACTGCGCGGCGCGGAGGGCTTCCGTGATGCTGCGGGCAGTGAGCTCCAGCAAGGAGGCCTGTACATCTTCGGGCTTGAAGAGCGGCAGACGTGCCAGCCGGGACTGCAGCCAACCGAGGTTGAATAGCTCGCGGCCAGTGCTCTTGGGCCCTTGGGTGGTGAAGAAGGCGTCACCGTACAGGGTATCCAGCAGCCGCTGCTGCAGGGTTCCGCTGGCGGCCCAGTCACCATTGCGGTCGTAGCTCTCGCCGCGCTGAAGATGAATCCAGGCGTCCAGCAGAACGTTGCCAGGACCGCAGTCGAATCCATGCACTGCTTTGCCCGGCTCGATCAGGCTCAGATTGCTGAAACCGCCGACGTTGAGCACGGCACGGTAGCTGTTGGCGTCGCCGAACAACGATTCATGGAAGGCGGGTACGAGAGGCGCACCCTGTCCGCCAGCAGCGACGTCGCGTCGGCGGAAATCTCCAACCACGGTGATACCTGTGAGCTCGGCAAGCAGTGCGGGATTGCCGATCTGGATGGTGAAACCACGCGCAGGTTCGTGGCGCACGGTCTGTCCGTGGCTGCCGATGGCGCGAATATCCCTGGCGCCCAGGTTGTTGCGAACCAGCAGGGCGTTGATACCCGCAGCGGCCAGCTCGACCCAGCCGTTCTCCGCCAGTGCAGCGCGGGCGAGCTCGTCGGGGCCGGAGGCGCAGAGCGCCAGCAGCTCGCTACGTAGCGAGCCGGGCATGGGGATGTAGTGGGTGTCGAGAAGGGTGATCCGATCGGTCTGTTCGACCAAGGCAATGTCCAGGCCATCAAGGCTGGTCCCGGACATCACCCCCAGATAGCGCTGCATGCGGTCAGCGCTTGTTCAAGGCAAGCATGCTGGCCTTTTCCCTATCCATGCGTGCCATCAGCGGCTGGCTCATCTGCAGGAAGCGCTTCTTCTCGCTGGCGATCAGCGGATCAGCCATCGGCAGTTTCACGCCCAGCGGGTCGACATGCACACCGTTGACCTGGAACTCGTAGTGCAGGTGCGGACCGGTAGACAGGCCGGTAGTACCCACATAACCAATGATCTGGCCCTGCTTGACACTGCCGCCGGTACGAATGCCCTTGGCAAAACCTTGCATGTGGCCGTACAGCGTCTTGTATTTGCTGCCGTGCTGGATGATCACGGCGTTGCCGTAACCGCCGCGGCGGCCTGCCAGGACGATCTTGCCGTCACCGGTGGCCTTGATCGGAGTACCGCGGGGAGCAGCGTAATCCACGCCTTTGTGAGCGCGGATCTTGTTCAGGACTGGGTGGCGGCGACCGTTGGAGAAGCGCGAGCTGATGCGGGCGAAGTCCACTGGTGTGCGGATGAAGGCCTTGCGCATAGCTGTGCCGTCGCCGCGCAAGTAACTGGCAGTGCCCTGCTTGTCGACATAGCGGACCGCGGAAAAGGTCTTACCACGGTTGATAAAGCGAGCGGCGAGGATTTCCCCGCTACCTACTTTCTTGCCCTCAACCACCTTCTCTTCGTAGATCATCTCGAACTCGTCGCCTTCACGGATGTCGAGGGCGAAATCGATGTCGTAGCCGAAGATATTGGCAAGATCCATGGCCAGATCGTGGGAAAGGCCGGCGCGTTTAGCGGACAGGAACAGCGAGCTGTCGATTACGCCGCGGGCGTACGCAGAGCGCAACTCCGGCTTGATTACATCACGCTTGAAGGCGTAGCCCTTGGGGGTCTTTTCCAGGTGAACGCTCTCGAGACCGCTAACCTTGGTGCTGATCTTTTCGAGCTCACCGCTGAGTGTGAGCTTGAATTCGAAGTTCTGGCCAACCTTCAGGCGGCTGAGTTGCTTGGCGTCCTTGCTGCTGTTCAGGACGTCGTGCAGGACATTGGCGGATAGGCCGACCTTGGCGAACACCGTAGACAAAGTATCGCCGTTGCCTACGGTCACGGCCTTGAGGCTGGGATCGACAGGCTTCTGAGTGGCAACGAGGTCGGTAGCTTCTTCTTTCTTCTTATCCGCGTCTTTTCCGGCGCTGTTCTGGTTGTCGGCAGGGTTCTCGATCTTGGTGAATGGCGAGAAACCCTCATCCCCGGTGATGGAACCTGGTCGGAGGTCGTCCTTCTCCTGGATTACCATCTCCGAGCTGTTCTCCAGCTCCAGGTTGATGTAGGTCTTCTTCGCCTCGACTTCGCGAGACGGGAACACCAGCAGGGCCAGGCTGAGCAGCGCAGCCACACCGCTAGCAGCCAGCAAGTGGCTCTTCGGATAGGGCGGCGCTTTGGGTACTGAATGCGTCATGGCGTGTGGTGTTGTTTTGGAATATGAACTAACTGCCTAAAATATAATCAAAATCCGCCCTAGGCAACCTTGGAGTGCAGCCTTCCGCTGACTGGCACGGCGCTGGGCTCAGAACTTGTAATTAGTTCGCGATCTTGTATGGTTGGTTCCCCTTTTGTCCATCCAACGGTCTACGAGTCCTGTCATGAAGTCGGTTGAAGAGCAGCTGGCGCTGATCAAGCGCGGTGCGGAAGAGGTTCTGGTCGAGTCCGAGCTGGTCGAAAAGCTCAAGCGTGGCCAGCCGTTGCGTATCAAGGCAGGATTCGATCCGACCGCCCCCGATCTTCATCTGGGGCACACCGTCCTTATTAATAAGCTGCGGCAGTTTCAGGAGCTGGGGCATCAGGTGATCTTCCTGATCGGTGACTTCACCGGGATGATCGGCGACCCCAGCGGCAAGAGCGCCACTCGCCCGCCGCTGACTCGTGAGCAGGTTCTGGAGAATGCTGAGACCTACAAGGCTCAGGTGTTCAAGATTCTTGATCCGGCCAAGACCGAGGTGGCGTTCAACTCGACCTGGATGGACCAGTTGACTCCAGCGGACTTTATTCGCCTGGCCTCCCAGTACACCGTCGCCCGTATGCTCGAGCGCGATGACTTCAGCAAGCGCTACGGCACCAATCAGCCTATTGCCATCCATGAGTTCCTCTATCCGCTGGTGCAGGGGTACGACTCCGTAGCGCTGCGCGCTGATGTCGAGTTGGGTGGTACTGATCAGAAGTTCAACCTGCTGATGGGGCGTGAGCTACAGCGTGCCTACGGGCAGGAGTCCCAGTGCATCCTGACCATGCCATTGCTGGAAGGTTTGGATGGCGTGAAGAAGATGTCCAAGTCCCTGGGTAACTACGTGGGCATCCAGGAGGCGCCGGGTGTCATGTACAACAAGCTGGTGTCCATCCCGGATCAATTGATGTGGCGTTACTTCGAGCTCCTTAGCTTCCGTTCCATGGAGGAAATCGAGCAGTTCAAGTGTGACGTAGCGGCGGGTGCCAATCCTCGCGACATCAAGATCAAGCTGGCTGAGGAGATCGTCGCTCGTTTCCATGGTGAGGAAGCTGCGGCCACTGCTCACCGCTCCGCCGGCAATCGCATGAAGGAAGGCGAACTGCCGATGGATTTACCGGAGGTTCAGCTGTACTCCGCCGAAGACATGCCCATTGCGTCTGTCCTTAATAAGGCAGGTCTGGTGAAGAATGCCGCGGTCGCCCGTGACCTTCTTGGCTCTGGTGGTGTGCGTGTGGACGGTCAAGTTGTGGATCGTGCTTTTACCTTCAAGCTGGGCGCAACTCATGTGCTGCAGGCCGGCAAGAAGGCATTTGCTCGCGTATCCCTGGCTGTCGAGTAAAACCTTTCAATTAAGTGTTGACGGCAGAATCTGCATCCCTATAATGCGCACCTCTTCCAGCGCAGTTGCCAAGCAAAACTCCTTGTAGATCAATGAGTTAAGTGGTTGGTGAGGGTGCTGGGAGGTTCCGCTTCGCAAGGTTCGCCACTGGCGAATGAAGTTGGAAAGGAGGTGTTGACAGCGTGATTGAGCGCTGTAGAATGCGCCTCCCGCTGACGAGAAGAGAGATCGGATCGAAGGCGCAAGCGGTTGAGTAGAAAAGAGATTTTCGAAAAACAGCTTGACAGTAAGAAAGGCTGCTGTAGAATGCGCGGCCTCGGTTGAGCCGAAAGGCTTGATCGAAACGCTCTTTAACAACTGAATCAAGCAATTCGTGTGGGTGCTTGTGAGGTAAGACTGATAGTCAACTGATTATCAGCATCACAAGTAACACTCGTGAATTCGAGAGTTTATTTGCGATTGCTGAGCCAAGTTTAGGGTTTTCTCAAAACCCAAGCAGTATTGAACTGAAGAGTTTGATCATGGCTCAGATTGAACGCTGGCGGCAGGCCTAACACATGCAAGTCGAGCGGCAGCGGG
>NZ_SCOK01000031.1:0-65275 GCF_005502555.1 Pseudomonas sp. D(2018) | reverse complement strand
CTGACCGCGCGCCTCTCCCTGGATGTAGCCCATAAACGACAATGCCCGTATCGATCGATACGGGCATTGTCTTCAGCTTCGACTCAGACGGCTAGGTTTTCACACAGTCTGGAATGTCGGGCTTTCTTCCTTCTATATGGGCTCAGGGGATCTGAACGCCCTCGGCGAGTAGCATGTCCACCAGGCGGATAAGCGGCAGGCCGACCAGGCTGGTGGCGTCCGTGCCATCGGTGGAGCGAAACAGGCTGACGCCTAGGCCTTCGGCCTTGAAGCTGCCGGCGCAGTCGTAGGGTTGTTCTGCTTCCAGGTAACGGCTGATGCGTGCGGCGTCCAGTTCGCGGAAATGCACGGTGAACGGTACGCAGTCGACTTGATGTTGGCCGGTGGCGCTGTTCAGTAGGGCGAGGCCGGTCAGGAAGCTGACGCTGGCGCCACTAGCGCGCTGTAGTTGGTCGCGGGCGCGCTTGAAGTCGTGGGGTTTGCCGAGGATCTGCTCGCCCAGTACGGCAACCTGGTCGGAGCCGATGATCAGGTGGTTCGGATTCTGTGGGGCAATGGCGCGAGCTTTCTCCAGGGCTAGGCGGCGCACCAGTTGTTCGGCGGATTCATGTGGTTGACGGCGTTCGTCGATGTCCGGAGCGCCACAGGTGAAGGGTAGGCGCAGGCGTTCGAGCAGTTCGCGGCGGTAGGGGGAGCTGGATGCGAGCACCAGGGGCAGCATGGCGGTCTCCGGATTGTTGGGCGAGAAATTTTATAGAGGCCTTTCGTGTATGGGCAATGCGGAAATTCTTTTGACAGGGCAGGGGCTCATCCCTAGAATGTCGCGCCTATGTTGAATGGGCCGATTCCACCTCATGTAGATCCGCGCAAGTTGGCGGACCGCGAAGTCACTCTTGATGGTGACATTGCGCTCGCCCGCCTGGAGCGACTCTGCGAACCTCTTGCGGGCAACGCAGGCAGCATCCGTGCGAGCCTCGCGTTTGGTCGTGACGAGCGCCGCGCTGTTGTCATCCACAGCCGGATTGATGTTGAGGTCAAGATGGTTTGCCAGCGTTGTCTAGAGCTGGTCACCCTGAACATCCACAGCGAGTGCGATTACGCGGTGGTGCGGGAAGGGGCTGACAGTCAGTCGCTGCCGAAGGGCTATGACGTGCTGGAAGTGGGGGAGGATCCATTGGATCTGATGACTCTGGTCGAGGATGAGCTGCTGCTTGCCCTGCCCATAGTTCCGGCCCATGACCCTGAAGATTGCCAGCAGCCGGCGGGCACCAACGAGCCCGAGCCGAGCGTGGACGAGGTTTCGCGGTCCAACCCGTTCAGCGTACTGGCGCAGTTAAAGCGTGACCCAAACGTTTAGGAGTTAATTGATTATGGCTGTTCAGCAGAACAAAAAATCCCGCTCGGCACGCGATATGCGCCGTTCCCACGACGCCCTCGAGTCCAGCGCCCTGTCCGTAGAGAAGAGCACCGGTGAAGTTCACCTGCGCCACCATGTCTCCCCGGACGGTTTCTACCGCGGTCGTAAAGTGATCGACAAGGGCGCTGCTGAGTAATCCTTGGCCGCCTCGATCATCGCGATTGATGCAATGGGCGGGGACTACGGTCCCCGCTGCATTGTTCCAGCCAGCGTCGCCTGTCTGGCTGAGTTCCCCTCGCTTCACCTGGTCCTCGTCGGCCAAGCCCCCCTTCTTGAAGAACTTGTCGCCCGCGTTCCTGCGGTCTATCGCCAGCGCCTGGAGATCGAACACGCCAGTGAAGTGATCGCCATGGACGAGCGCCCGGCACAAGCTTTGCGCGGCAAGCCGGATGCCTCGATGCGCGTCGCCCTGGAGCTGGTTCGTAAAGGACGCGCCCAGGCTTGTGTCAGTGCTGGCAATACGGGCGCCCTGATGGCGCTGTCCCGCTATGTGTTGAAGACCCTGCCTGGAATTGATCGCCCGGCGATGGTCAGTGCCATTCCCACGGCGCGTGGTCATTGTCATCTGCTGGATCTGGGGGCTAACGTCGATTGCAGTGCCGAGCATCTATACCAGTTTGCCGTAATGGGGGCAGTCGCCGCCGAAACCTTGGGCACCGCCCGTCCGCGCGTTGCGTTGCTGAATGTCGGCACTGAAGACATCAAGGGCAACCAGCAGGTCAAACTTGCGGCGAGCCTGTTGCAGCAGGCCGAAGGTCTCAATTACATCGGCTACATCGAAGGTGATGGCCTCTATCGCGGTGAGGCGGATGTAGTGGTTTGCGACGGTTTCGTCGGCAACATCCTGCTTAAGTCCAGCGAAGGTCTGGCCTCGATGATCTCTGCGCGTATCGAGGCGCTCTTTACCGAAAGCCTGGGGGCTCGCCTGGTTGGCTCGATGGCTTTGCCGCTGCTGCGTCGCCTGCGCACCGACCTGACGCCGGCGCGCCACAACGGGGCAAGTTTCCTGGGGTTGCAGGGCATCGTCATCAAGAGTCACGGTTCGGCTGGTGCGGAAGGTTTCCAGAGCGCCATTCGCCGGGCGCTGATCGAGGTGCGCGAGAATCTGCCGCAGCGCCTTCACGGCCGTCTGGAACATCTGTTGCTGTAGGATGTGACCGCTATCGGCAGCCTGTCATCCAAATGTCAGTTTCGTGCGCTTGGCTATGCCAGGCGTCAATCTCCCTATACCGTCAGATAAGGGACCTCACTCAATGTCCGCATCCCTCGCTTTCGTATTTCCCGGTCAGGGTTCCCAGTCTCTGGGCATGCTGGCCGAGCAGGGGGGCCAGCACAAGCTGGTCCTGGATACCTTTGCCGAAGCCTCCGAGGCGCTCGGTTACGATCTCTGGGCGCTGACTCAGCAAGGTCCGGAAGAGCAACTCAACCAGACCGACAAAACCCAGCCTGCCATTCTTACTGCTTCCATCGCCCTGTGGCGCCTTTGGCTGGCTGAAGGCGGCGCCCGTCCAGCCTATGTCGCTGGTCACAGCCTGGGCGAATATTCTGCCCTGGTAGCCGCTGGCAGCCTGGGTCTCACCGATGCGGTGAGATTGGTTGAGCGTCGTGGCCAACTGATGCAGCAGGCCGTGCCGGCAGGGCAGGGCGGCATGGCCGCGATCCTTGGCCTGGAAGATGCCGACGTGCTGGCCGCCTGCGCTGACGCCGCGCAGGGTGAAGTGGTCAGTGCCGTGAATTTCAACGCCCCTGGCCAGGTGGTCATTGCTGGTGCTGCTGCTGCGGTCGAGCGCGCCATTGAGGCGTGCAAGGCTCGCGGTGCCAAGCGGGCCATGCCGTTGCCGGTAAGCGTGCCGTCCCACTGCGCGCTGATGAAGCCGGCTGCCGAGCGCTTCGCAGAATCGGTTGAGGCCCTGGATTGGCAGGCGCCGCAGATTCCGCTGGTGCAAAATGTCAGCGCTGCTGTGGTGGCCGATCTGTCGGACCTCAAACGCGATCTGCTGGCCCAGCTCTATAGCCCGGTCCGTTGGGTCGAATCGATGGTCAGCCTGTCCGAGCGCGGCGTCACTGATCTGATCGAGTGCGGCCCCGGCAAGGTGCTCTCGGGCCTTAACAAGCGTTGCGTGAAGGGTGTCAACACCCACAACCTGGATACCCCTGATGCTTTCGCGGCCGCCCGTGCTGCGCTGGCCTGAACAAGGAGAAGACCTATGAGTCTGCAAGGTAAAGTGGCACTGGTCACCGGTGCGAGCCGTGGCATTGGCCAGGCTATCGCCCTCGAACTGGGCCGTCAGGGCGCCGTGGTGATCGGCACCGCGACCTCTGCTTCCGGTGCCGAGCGCATCGCCGAGTTCCTCAAAGACAACGGTATCGAAGGCGCAGGCCTGGTTCTGGATGTCAGCAGCGATGAGTCGGTTGCCAGCACGCTGGAGCACATTCAGCAGCACCTGGGTCAGCCGCTGATCGTGGTGAACAACGCCGGCATCACCCGCGACAACCTGATGCTGCGCATGAAAGACGACGAGTGGTTCGACGTCATCAATACCAACCTCAACAGCCTGTACCGCCTGTCCAAGGCCGTGCTGCGTGGCATGACCAAGGCTCGCTGGGGTCGCATCATCAATATCGGTTCGGTGGTGGGTGCCATGGGCAACGCCGGTCAGACCAACTACGCGGCTGCCAAGGCTGGCCTCGAAGGCTTCAGTCGCGCCTTGGCGCGCGAAGTTGGCTCGCGCGCCATTACCGTCAATTCGGTGGCCCCCGGCTTCATCGATACCGACATGACTCGCGAGCTGCCGGAAGCCCAGCGCGATGCGCTGCTGAACCAGATTCCGCTGGGCCGTCTGGGCCAGGCCGAAGAGATCGCCAAGGTGGTGGGGTTCCTCGCTTCCGACGGCGCTGCCTACGTCACCGGCGCCACTATTCCGGTCAACGGCGGCATGTACATGAGCTGAATGTGACGAATCCCTTCAGAAAGCTGTCATATGGGCTGTCTAGAATTCGCTATATAAGTGCAGCCGGGTTATAGACATTTCGTTGCAGCGATCCGGAAGGGGTTCAGGCGTTCTGCTTGAAATGCGGAAAACCCTTTCTATACACTGCAGCCCCAGCTGCACGGACTTTTCCATAGGAGTGAAAACACGGTATGAGCACCATCGAAGAACGCGTCAAGAAAATCGTCGCCGAGCAACTGGGCGTCAAAGAAGAGGAAGTAACCAACAGCGCTTCCTTCGTTGAAGACCTGGGTGCCGACTCCCTTGACACCGTTGAGCTGGTGATGGCTCTGGAAGAGGAATTCGAGACCGAAATCCCGGACGAGCAAGCCGAGAAGATCACCACCGTTCAGGAAGCCATCGACTACATCAACGCCAACGCGCAGTAATGTAGTCGTCGGTTCCCCGACGCGGAAAAGCCGCACGACCCGACTGGGCGTGCGGCTTTTCTTTAAGCCGATTGTTGAAAATCCGCGGTTTGCACGTTGCCTGCCGGGCTTTTCAACAGTCTGTTAATCCGAATCAACCGCCGTGTAGAGATTGAAGAAGGAGAGCGCTGTGTCGCGTAGACGCGTCGTAGTCACTGGCCTGGGCATGCTGTCGCCGCTGGGTACCGATGTACCGAGCAGTTGGCAGGGAATTCTGGCTGGCCGCAGTGGCATTGGCCTGATCGAACATATGGACCTTTCTGCGTACTCCACCCGCTTTGGTGGTTCGGTCAAGGGGTTCAATGTCGAGGAGTACCTGTCGGCCAAGGAGGCGCGCAAGCTCGACCTGTTCATCCAGTACGGTCTTGCCGCGAGCTTCCAGGCAGTGCGCGACTCGCGCCTCGAAGTCACTGACGCTAACCGTGAGCGCATTGGCGTCGCCATGGGTTCGGGCATCGGCGGTCTGACCAACATCGAGAACAACTGCAAATCCCTGATCGAGCAGGGGCCGCGACGGATTTCGCCGTTCTTCGTACCTGGCTCGATCATCAATATGGTGTCCGGATTCCTGTCGATCCACTTGGGTATCCAGGGGCCGAACTACGCCATTGCGACCGCTTGCACCACTGGCACCCACTGCATCGGCATGGCCGCACGCAACATCGCCTATGGCGAGGCAGACGTGATGATCGCTGGTGGCTCCGAGATGGCTGCTTGCGGGCTGGGTCTAGGCGGATTCGGCGCAGCTAGAGCGCTGTCCACCCGCAATGATGATCCGACGCGGGCCAGTCGTCCCTGGGACAAGGGGCGTGACGGCTTCGTGCTGTCGGATGGCGCCGGTGCCCTCGTGCTGGAGGAACTGGAACATGCCAAGGCTCGTGGTGCGACCATTTACGCCGAACTGATCGGATTCGGCATGAGTGGCGATGCCTATCACATGACCTCGCCGCCGGATGACGGCGCTGGCGCTGCCCGTTGCATGCGTAATGCCCTGCGCGATGCGGGCCTGAATGCCGACCAGGTGCAGTACGTGAACGCCCACGGCACCTCGACACCGGCGGGCGATGTGGCTGAAGCCATGGCGCTCAAGTCGGTGTTCGGCGATCACGCCTACAAGCTTGCGGTCAGTTCCACCAAGTCCATGACTGGTCACCTGTTGGGTGCGGCTGGTGCCGTTGAGGCGATCTTCAGTGTGCTTGCTCTGCAGGACCAGGTGGCGCCGCCGACCATCAACCTGGAAGAGCCGGACGAGGGCTGTGACCTCGACTTCGTGCCTCACGAAGCGCGTTCCATGCCCATCGATGTGGTGCTGTCCAACTCCTTCGGCTTTGGCGGCACCAACGGTTCCCTGGTGTTCCGTCGGTTCGAGGGCTGATGCCGGACTGGGTCGACGGCCACCCGGCCGAGTCGCTGTCTATCAAGGACCGCGGCTTGGCCTACGGTGATGGGCTTTTCGAGACTATCGCCGTGCGCGCTGGGCGGCCCCCGCTTCTCGAATACCACATGGCGCGGTTGTCTGAAGGCTGTCGACGCCTGGGTATACCCCTCGATTTCCAATTGATGCGCACTGAGCTGCTGGCCTTCACGGCTGGGCTGGGTGAGGGCGTTGCCAAGCTGATCATCACTCGCGGCGAAGGGTTGCGCGGTTATGCGCCGCCACCGGTTGCGTTGCCGCGGCGCATCCTGCAGAGCGCCCCCTTTCCGAGCTATCCGGAGGGTAACTGGGAGCAGGGTGTCCAGCTTTTTTCATGCTCCACCCGCCTTGCCGAGCAGCCACTCCTGGCTGGACTCAAGCACTTGAACCGACTCGAGCAGGTCCTTGCTCGCGCCGAATGGCAGGGCAGCGAGTACGCCGAGGGCCTGATGCGCGACCAATCCGGCCGCGTGATCGAAGGGGTGTTCAGCAATCTCTTCATGGCGCGTGATGGCGTGCTGATCACGGCGGATCTTTGCCGTTCTGGAGTCGCCGGTGTCATGCGTGCGGCGCTTCTGGACGGCGCCGGAGCGGCAGGAATCCAGGTCGAGGTGCGGGATATTTCCTTCGACGAGTTCCTCAGTGCCGATGAGGTTTTTCTTTGCAACAGCCTCTTCGGTATCTGGCCGGTGCGTTCTGTAACAGGCCATCACTGGCCGGTCGGGCCGCTGACCCGTAAACTTCAGGCCATCGCCCGCGATCTACTGGACATCTGATTCGTGATACGCAAATTCCTGCTGATGCTGGAGGCAGGCCTGCTTCTTGCCGGCCTGTTGGTAGCCTTCGCCGGCTGGCAGCAGCGCGTCACCCTTGAACAACCCCTGAACATCTCCGCCGAGCGGATGCTGGATGTGGCGGCTGGTGCCACGCCCGGCGGCCTGCTCAATCGCCTGGAGGAAGAGGGGGTACTGAACAATGCCTTCTGGTTGCGTCAGTACTGGCGCTTCAACCTGGCCAACGCGTCCCTGCACAGCGGCGAGTATCGCCTGACACCCGGCATGCAGGCTGGTGACTTGTTGGGGCTCTGGCAGCGGGGTGAAGTGGTGCAGTACAGCCTGACGCTGGTGGAAGGCTGGAACTTTCGTCAGGTCCGCGCGGCACTCGCCAAGCAAGCCAAACTGGAACAGACCCTGGCCAATGTCAGCGACGCCGAGCTGATGGCTCGTCTCGGCCGTCCAGGGGAGTATCCGGAAGGCCGCTTCTTCCCTGATACCTACCGCTATGTGCGCGGCATGCGCGATATCGACCTGTTGAAGCAGGCGCGCGATCGCCTCGATCAGGTCCTGGCCGAGGAGTGGGGCAAGCGTGCGGACCGGCTGCCTTATAGCGACGCCTATCAGGCACTGATCATGGCTTCCCTGGTGGAGAAGGAAACCGGTGTGCCGGCCGAACGTGGGCAAATCGCCGGCGTCTTCGTGCGACGTCTGAATACTGGCATGCTGCTGCAGACTGACCCGACCGTGATCTACGGTCTGGGCGAGCGCTACAACGGCAACCTGACGCGTGACCACCTGCGTGAGCCGACGCCTTACAACACCTATGTCATTAGTGGTTTGCCGCCGACTCCGATTGCCCTCGCCGGGCGCGAGGCCATTCACGCCGCGCTGCACCCCGCCGCAGGAAAAAGCCTCTACTTCGTCGCCCGCGGCGACGGCAGCCATGTATTCTCCGAGACCCTGGGCGAGCACAACCAGGCCGTGCGTGACTTCCAGTTGAAGCGCCGCAACGGCTACCGCTCCAGCCCGGCCCCGCAATGAATAAGGACACCCAGTGAGCGGTCTGTTCATCACATTGGAAGGCCCGGAAGGCGCCGGAAAAAGCACCAACCGCGAGTACCTTGCCGAGCGCCTGCGTAACCACGGCGTCGAAGTGGTACTGACTCGCGAGCCCGGAGGTACGCCGCTTGCCGAGCGCATCCGTGAGCTCCTGCTGACCCCTAGCGACGAAACCATGGGCGTCGATACCGAGCTGTTGTTGGTGTTCGCGGCTCGCGCCCAGCACCTGGAAGGCGTAATCAAGCCGGCACTGGCACGTGGCGCTGTGGTGCTCTGCGACCGCTTCACCGACGCGACGTATGCCTACCAGGGTGGAGGGCGCGGCTTGCCCGAGGAGCGCATTGCGTTTCTGGAGCGTTTCGTCCAGGGCGACCTGCGTCCAGATCTGACACTGGTCTTCGACCTGCCGGTTGAAATTGGTCTGAGTCGAGCTGCAGCTCGTGGTCGTCTCGATCGTTTCGAGCAGGAGCAGCGTAGCTTTTTCGAGGCTGTGCGCCAGACCTATCTTCAGCGCGCTCGTGCCGCAGAGGAGCGCTACAAAGTGATCGATGCCTCGCTGCCGTTGGCCGAGGTGCAGGCCAATCTCGATAAACTGCTGCCCGAGCTGCTGGAGCGCTGCCATGGCTGATGCCTATCCCTGGCAGGAAGCGCTGTGGCAACAGCTGGCAGGTCGACCCCGTCACGCTCATGCCTATCTGCTGCATGGGCCGTCCGGCATCGGCAAGCGTGCGCTAGGCGAGCGCCTGATGGCGCGTTTGCTCTGCCAGAGCCCGGCCGGGCTCGACGCCTGCGGTCGGTGTAAGGCGTGTCTTCTTCTGGCGGCCAACACCCACCCGGATGCCTTTGTCCTGGAGCCGGAGGAAGTCGACAAGGCCATCCGCGTTGATCAGGTGCGTGAGTTGGTGGAGTTCGTAGTCCAGACTGCGCAGCTCGGGGGGCGCAAAGTGGTGCTTCTGGAGCCGGCGGAGGCGATGAACATCAATGCCTCCAACGCGCTGTTGAAAAGCCTGGAAGAGCCATCTGGCGATACTGTCCTGCTATTGATCAGTCACCAGCCCAGCCGACTCCTGCCGACCATCAAGAGCCGTTGCATACAACAGGCCTGTCCGCTGCCCAGTGAAGCTCAGAGCCTGGCCTGGTTGGGTTCTGCACTGCCTGATGCAATGCCCGAGGACCTGCGAGAGCTGTTGGTTCTAGCGGGTGGCTCGCCGCTCTCGGCGTTGCGTCTGGAAGGACAAGGCGTTCGCAGCCAGCGTGCCGATGTAGTGGAAGGTGTGAAGAAGCTGCTCAAGCAGCAAGTCGGCGCCAGCCAGTTGGCGGAGGGGTGGAACGCCGTGCCGCTGCCCCTGCTGTTCGACTGGTTCTGCGACTGGACTCAACTGATGCTGCGCTACCAGCTCACCCGCGATGAGACGGGGCTGGGACTGAACGATATGCGCAAGGTGGTGCAGTACCTCGCCGACAAGGCCCCGCAGCACAAGGTCCTCGCGGTCCAGGATTGGCTGCTGCAACAGCGGCAAAAAGTACTGAACAAGGCCAACCTCAACCGTGTCTTGCTTCTCGAAGCGCTTCTGGTGCAGTGGGCAAGCCTGCCCGGGCCGGGCTAGAATCGGTGGCTGAACCCGCTTGTCAGGATATCCGCATGAGCTTGCCGCCAAACCTGGGCCCGCGTAACGGGATTCTGTCCTTGACCATCAAGGACAAGTCCGTGCTGTATGCCGCCTACATGCCGTTCATCAAGAACGGTGGCCTGTTCATCCCGACCAACAAGACCTACAAGCTGGGCGATGAAGTGTTCATGCTGCTCAATCTGATGGACGAGCAAGAAAAGATTCCGGTCGCCGGCAAGGTGGTCTGGATTACTCCCAAGGGCGCCCAGGGCAATCGTGCAGCGGGCATCGGCGTCCAGTTCAACGACGGCGACAGCGGTGCGCGCAACAAGATCGAGACTTACCTCGCCGGCGCCCTCAAGTCCGACCGTCCCACCCATACGATGTAACCGGCCGTCAGGTCCGGGCTGCAAGCAACAGGCTTGAAGCTTGGCGCCTGCGCCTGGAGCCTGAACCATGCTGATCGACTCTCACTGCCACCTGGACCGCCTCGACCTGGCCGCCCATGATGGTTCTCTCGATGCTGCCCTTGAAGCTGCCCGCGCCCGTGGGGTTGGCCAATTCCTCTGTATCGGCGTGAGTGCCGAGAATGCCGCTGCCGTGAAGGCCCTGGCTGAGCGTTATGAGGACGTGCACTGCTCCGTTGGCGTTCACCCGCTGGATCTGCAGCCGGGCGAATCCCTGGCACTCGATTGGTTGCTGGGTGAGCTGCAGCATCCGCGCGTGGTGGCCATTGGTGAGACTGGCCTGGACTATCACTACGAGCCCGAAGCTGCCGAGCTCCAGCAGCAGGCTTTCCGCTTGCACCTGGATGCGGCGAAGGTGACCGGCAAGCCGGTGATCGTGCATACCCGTGAAGCCCGCGCCGATACGCTGGCGCTACTGCGCGAAGCAGCGCTGCCTCAGGCCGGCGTGTTGCATTGCTTCACCGAGGACTGGGATATGGCCCGCGCTGCGCTGGACCTCGGCTTCTACATCTCCCTTTCCGGCATCGTCACCTTCCGCAATGCCGACGCCCTGCGTGAAGTCGCACGTCAGGTCCCGTCCGATCGCCTGCTAGTGGAGACCGATTCGCCTTATCTCGCGCCCGTACCCTACCGGGGCAAGTCTAATCTGCCGCAGTACGTGCGTGAGGTCGCGGAGTTCCTTGCCGATTTGCGTGGGGTATCGTTCGAAGCTTTTGCCGAGCAGACCAGCGAGAACTACCTGCGCCTGTTCCCACTCGCGCAACGCGGCTGAGAAGAGCGCAGCGAGTAACTGAAAAAGCTGCGCACAAAAAAAACCCGGGTTCTGGGGGATGAATCCGGGTCAAGACCATTAGGAGTAAAACAAAGGAACGCGATCCACGGTTCCTCGACTGGCTGGGCACTTGGGGGGAGATGCCACACGCCAGTAAGAGAAGTATTGGCCAATATCTCCAAGCGTCCAGATAGCCCGAAGGCGATTCTTAAACCTATTTGGAATACGGCGGCACCGGCTGAGTCCTCATGCGTCTGCCATCTGGCGCAGTAGCGCAAGGGTTTCGTCTATCACGCGGGGTTCGGTATAGAAGTGCGGCGAAAAGCGGATGCCGCCGCCCCGTTGGGCACATACCACTTGCTTGGCTCGCAGCTGCTCGAACAGCGTCTGATTGTCCCAACCGTCCAGCCGAAAACTGAGGATGCCGGCACGCCGCGCCGGATTCAGTGGGCTCAACAGTTGTGTGCCGGGGATCTTCGCCAATCCCTCCTGCAGCCATTGCACGCGTTCCCCCAGCGCGACCGCCACTTGCTCCATGCCGACCTCTTCCAGCAACGACAGGCTTGCCTCCAGCGCCATGGCACCGAGCATGTTCGGGCTGCCGCACTCGAAGCGTCGAGCCGTGCGGGACGGTGTCCAGTCGGCGCGTTCGTAGTCGCCTGGGTGTTCCAGCATATGCCAGCCGTATTCATGGAGTTTCAGTTGCTCACGCAGATCGATGCGGCAATAGAAGACTCCCAGACCTTCCGGGCCAAGCATCCACTTGTGACCATCGGCCATGGCAAAGGCGCAATCGATGGCCTGGGCGTCGAAGGGCAGGGCGCCCAACTGCTGGATGGCGTCGACACAGAAGAGTACGCCGCGCTGCCGGCATTCCTTGCCGAGGCGTTGCAGGTCCAGGCGCAGGCCGCTGGCGTACTGCACGGCGCTGACGGACAGAAGTCGGGTGCGTGGTCCGCAGGCTGCGAGCAGGGCGCCTTCGGGATCGCTGCCGTCCAGTGATACCTGGACGGTGTCCACGTCGTAGCGTTTCAGCGCTTCCCAGACGACCCGGTTGGAGGGGAACTCCTGGTTGCTGATGACCACCTGATCACCTGCCCTCCAATCCAGACCAAAGGCAACGAAAGACAGGGCTTCCGATGTATTCTTGACCAGCGCCAGATCAGCGGTGGTTGATGCGTTCAGCAGTTTGGCCAGGCGTTCGCGCAGGCGACGCTCTACTGTCAGCCAGTCTGGATAATCTCTTGCGCCGAGGCGCCAGTTCTCTTCGGCGAAGCTCTGGACCGCACGGGTCGCGCGTTTCGGCCAGGGAGCAACCGCGGCATGGTTGAGATATCGGAGCCCATCGGCGTGGGCAAACTCATCTTGCAATAAGCTCATAGTCGGATGATCCGTGCATTTTTACGCCAGATAGGCATAATACGCGGCTTGATTTTTGACCCCACAGTCCCTTTATGCAGAAAGAACCCCGTAAAGTCCGTGAGTTCCGCCGCCGCGAGCAGGAAATTCTCGACACCGCCCTCAAGCTCTTCCTGGAAGAGGGCGAAGACAGCGTTACCGTCGAGATGATCGCCGACGCAGTGGGTATCGGCAAAGGCACCATCTACAAGCACTTCAAGTCGAAGGCGGAGATCTATCTGCGCCTGATGCTCGATTATGAGCGCGACCTGAACGCGTTGTTCCATTCCGCCGATGTTGACCGTGACAAGGAGGCGCTGTCGCGGGCCTACTTCGAGTTCCGCATGCGTGACCCACAGCGCTATCGCCTGTTCGATCGTCTGGAAGAGAAGGTCGTGAAGAACAGCCAGGTGCCCGAGATGGTCGAGCAGCTGCACAAGATTCGTGCATCCAACTTTGAGCGTCTGACCCTGCTGATCAAGGGGCGTATCGCTGAAGGCAAGTTGGAAGATGTGCCGCCGTACTTCCACTACTGCGCCGCCTGGGCTTTGGTACATGGCGCCGTCGCGCTTTACCACTCGCCTTTCTGGAGCAACGTGCTGGAAGATCAGGAAGGTTTCTTCCAGTTCCTCATGGACATCGGTGTGCGCATGGGTAACAAGCGCAAGCGTGAAACCGAGTCGCCAGCCAGCTGACGTATTCAGTGCGCCTATAACGCGGTCCCGGATATGTGCCTTGCCGGCCGCGGGGATATACTCCGGCGTACCACATGCCGGAGCGTCCCATGATCGTCGACCGCCAAGGCAGGCGCTTCCGCAATTTGCGTATCAGCCTGACCGCCGCCTGCAATTACGCCTGCACCTACTGCGTGCCAGATGGCAAGCGGCTGGTAGCGGCTCAGGACGAACTTTCGGCCGAGGCCATGGTGCGCGGCGTGGCCTACCTCATTGAGGCGGCTGGTATCGAGCGTCTGCGTATCACCGGCGGCGAGCCGTTGGTGAGTCCCAAGCTCGATCCTTTCCTTCGTGAAGTCAGTAAGCTCGGGCTCGAAGACATCAGCCTGACCAGCAACGGCCAACTGCTGTCCCGCAAGTTGCCACTGTTGCTGGATTGCGGCATCCGCCGTCTGAACATATCCCTCGATACCCTGGATGCCGACGCATTCCGCGGCATCGCACGTGGCGGTGACCTGGCCACCGTGCTCCAGGGGCTCGAAGAGGCAAGTGCTGCTGGCTTGAAGATCAAGGTCAACATGGTCCCGCTGCGTGGCAAGAACCTCGATCAGGTGCTGCCGTTGCTGGACTACTGCCTGGAGCGTGGATTCGAGCTGCGCTTCATCGAGCTGATGCGCATGGGGCACCTGGCCCGTGATCCCAACAGCTTCCATCAGCAGTTCGTGGGGCTGGAGGAGCTACTGGCGCTGATTCGCACTGCCCATGAGTTCGTTCAGGCCGATGCACCACTGGATGCTACGGCTCTGCGCTACCGGGTGCCCGGCGAGGGTTGCTTCGGCGTAATCGCCAACGAGAGCGTGCCGTTTTGCCGGACCTGCTCGCGCCTGCGCTTGTCTTCCACCGGATGGCTGCACGGCTGCCTTTCTTCGAGCAACCGTCACTATGTCGGCGATCTGCTGGAGAAACCCCGCCACGAAGCGCTGCCAGCGCTACAGCGTTTGCTGGTCAGAGCCCTGGCGGACAAGCAGGATGTTGCGTTCTCCGGCGGCGTCACCGTGATGAAGATCATTGGCGGTTGATGGCGCGGAAGCTGCATTGGTTCTCTATCCGCCGGTTTTTCGTCGCCGGCGCCTGGAGGACACACGATGCGTAGCATGATTCTGTTGCTGGCGATTCTCGGCCTGGTTGGCTGCATGAAGGTCAGTGACATGGCGGATGGCACTCGCGAACAGCTGAGCGATGCCGGATTCCTGGACCACAGCGAGACTCGCCGCGCCAGCCCCTGGCGTCTGCAGGCGGACTCCTTCATCTACATCGCTCAAGGCTACTTTGTGCCGCCGGGCTCGGCCTACCCGCGACCCAATGTAGTCGCTGAAGAGGCTTTCGATGGCTTCGTCGAGTACTTCCCCATGGTGCGCCGTGCCAAGGGGCCTGCTGGGCTGGAAGAGGCCATGGGCCAGGCCCGTTCGGTAGGTGCGCACTATCTGCTTTATGCCCGATTCGCCAGCGCTGACGACCGTATCGGTACGGTGGAGGAGTGGGAGGATCAGGAGGCGCTGGATCGGCTCGGCCGCGACCGTGGCGTAATCCAGCTGATGTTGATCGAAACCAATACCCGCTATTTGGTGGACACCGCTCGCATCCGCAATCGTGGCGGTTTTCTGACGTTCTACGATTCCAAACCGGAAGACCTGATCGGACCACCGCTGGAGGAGTATGCTCGCAGCCTGATCGGCTTGAGTCGTTGAGGAGATAGGAATGAGCGATCCCGGCAAGGCCGGCGACTTGCTGGCGCAGATACCCAAGGGTGACAAGCCGGGTGGGGCGCCTGTTCATCTGTGGAACCCGTCGTTCTGTGGTGACATCGACATGCGCATCGCTCGGGATGGCACCTGGTTCTATCTGGGTACGCCGATTGGTCGCAAGCCCATGGTCAAGCTGTTCTCCAGCGTGATCCGCAAGGACGGCGAGGATTACTTCCTGGTCACCCCGGTGGAGAAAGTCGGCATTCAGGTTGAGGATGCTCCCTTTGTCGCCGTCGAGTTGCAGGTCGAAGGAGTAGGGGAGGCACAGCAGCTGCGCTTCATCACCAACGTTGAAGACGAGGTGGTGGCCGGTGAGGTCCATCCGATGCGCGTCGAACTGGACCCGCAGACCCAGGAGCCGTCGCCCTACGTGCTGGTGCGCACTAACCTGGAAGCGCTGATCCACCGCAATGTCTTTTACCAACTGGTAGAGCTGGCCGAGCCGCGCGAGATCAATGGGGTCACCTGGCTTGGTGTCTGGAGCGGAGGGGAGTTCTTTCCCATTGGTCCGCTGCCCGAGTAACCGGGACAGCGGAAATGAAAAAGGCTCCCGAGGGAGCCTTTTTCGTGCCTGCTTACATGTTGGGGTAGTTCGGGCCGCCGGTACCTTCCGGGGCTACCCAGGTGATGTTCTGGGCCGGGTCCTTGATGTCGCAGGTTTTGCAGTGGACGCAGTTCTGGGCGTTGATCTGGAAGCGCTTGGCGCCGTCTTCCTGGGTCACCACCTCGTACACGCCGGCCGGGCAGTAGCGCTGCGCCGGCTCGTCGTACAGCGGCAGGTTCTTGGCGATCGGGATGTCTGCGTCAGCCAGCTTCAGGTGGCAGGGCTGTTCCTCTTCATGGTTGGTGTTGGAGAGGAATACCGAGCTGAGTTTGTCGAAGCTGAGCTTGCCGTCCGGCTTCGGGTACTCGATGCGCTGGGACTGGGCGGCGGGCTTCAGGCAGGCATAGTCCGGCTTGTTGTCGTGCAGGGTGACCGGGATCTTGCCGCCGAAGAGGTTCTGGTCGACATAGTTGAACGCGGCACCGGCGAGCACGCCGTACTTGTGGATAGCGGCGCCGAAGTTGCGGCTGCGGAACAGCTCGTCGTACAGCCAGCTGGACTTGAAGGCATCGACGTAGCCGGTCAGTTCGTCACCGCCTTCCTTGCCGGAGGCCAGCGCAGCGGCCACAGCTTCGGCGGCCAGCATGCCGGACTTCATCGCGGTGTGGCTGCCCTTGATCTTGGCGAAGTTCAGGGTGCCCAGGTCGCAGCCGATGAGCGCGCCGCCCGGGAAGACCATCTTCGGCAGCGAGTTCAGGCCGCCTTTGCAGATGGCACGAGCGCCATAGGCAACGCGCTTGCCGCCTTCCAGGTACTGCTTGACGACTGGGTGGTGCTTGTAGCGCTGGAATTCGTCGAACGGCGAGAGGAAGGGGTTGCTGTAGGACAGGTCGATGATCAGGCCTACTACGACCTGGTTGTTTTCCAGGTGATAGAGGAAGGAGCCACCGGTGTTCTGGTTGTCGACGAAGGACAGAGGCCAGCCGGCGGTGTGGACCACCAGGCCGGGCTGGTGCTTCGCCGGGTCGATGTCCCAGATTTCCTTGATGCCGATGCCGTAGTGCTGGGCGTCGGCTTCGGAATCCAGGTTGTACTTCTTGATCAGCTGTTTGCCGATGTGGCCACGGCAGCCTTCGGCGAACAGGGTGTACTTGGCGCGCAGTTCCATGCCGGGGGTGTAGTAACCCTCTTTCGGATGGCCTTCACGGTCTACGCCGAGATCGCCGGTGATGATGCCGCGAACGACGCCGTTCTCGTCGATCAGCGCTTCCTGGGCGGCGAAGCCCGGGTAGATCTCAACACCCAGGCCTTCGGCCTGCTGGGCCAGCCAGCGGCAGAGATTGCCCAGGGAGATGATATAGTTGCCCTCGTTGTGCATGGTCTTGGGCACGAAGAGGCCGGGAACCTTGATGGCGGAGTCGGCATCTTTGAGCATATAGATGTCGTCGCGGGTTACCGGGGTGTTCAGCGGGGCGCCCAGATCTTTCCAGTCAGGGAAGAGCTCGTTCAGGGCTCGCGGTTCGAATACGGCACCAGAGAGGATGTGGGCGCCGACTTCGGAACCCTTCTCGACCACGCATACGCTGATCTCTTGACCAGCTTCCGCGGCCTTCTGCTTCAGTCGGCACGCGGCGGACAGGCCAGCAGGGCCAGCGCCGACGATGACGACGTCGAATTCCATGTATTCGCGTTCCACAGTCAATCTCCTCAAGGCTCTTCGATATTTTGTGTTGGAGGGCTAGGCTCGATCCCTGACCTGAGCGGGCGCATTATATCCAGACCCTTTGTTCGGTCCAATACAAACGTTTGTTTGAATTTTGTGAAACCCTGATAGGATAAGGCTCTGCGGCTTATGACGGGTCATTTTGCTGTATTGACCGGAATAGGCGATACGGTCAAGATACGGGCGGTTTTGCGCTCGCTGTCTGGGCTGAGAGTCGGTTCCGGCCGACCTGCATTACTGGCCAGGCTCGTCTTGGCGACATTCTTATTAACCGGAGAGTAACGAGGAATCCATGAAGGTTCTTGTAGCTGTCAAACGAGTGGTCGACTACAACGTCAAAGTCCGCGTCAAGGCGGACAACTCCGGCGTCGACCTCGCCAACGTGAAGATGTCGATGAACCCCTTCTGCGAAATCGCCGTGGAAGAAGCCGTCCGTCTGAAAGAAAAAGGCGTAGCGAGTGAAATCGTCGTCGTCACCATCGGCCCGAACACCGCTCAAGAGCAGCTGCGTACTGCCCTGGCCCTGGGCGCTGATCGCGCCATTCTGGTCGAGTCCGCCGACGAGCTGAACTCCCTGGCCGTGGCCAAGCTGCTGAAGGCTGTGGTCGACAAGGAGCAGCCTCAGCTGGTCATCCTCGGCAAGCAAGCCATCGACAGCGACAACAACCAGACCGGCCAGATGCTGGGCGCCCTGACCGGCTACGCCCAAGGCACCTTCGCTTCCAAGGTTGAAGTGGCTGGCGACAAGGTCAACGTCACCCGTGAGATCGACGGTGGCCTGCAGACCGTTGCGCTGAACCTTCCGGCGATCGTCACCACCGACCTGCGCCTGAACGAGCCGCGCTACGCGTCGCTGCCGAACATCATGAAAGCCAAGAAGAAGCCGCTGGACGTGGTCACCCCGGACGCCCTGGGTGTTTCCACCGCTTCCACCGTCAAGACCCTGAAAGTTGAAGCACCGGCCGCCCGCCAGGCTGGTATCAAGGTCAAGTCCGTGGCTGAACTGGTCGACAAACTGAAGAACGAGGCGAAGGTAATCTGATGGCTATCCTGGTTGTTGCTGAACACACGAACGCCGCGCTGGCAGCCGCCACCCTCAACACCGTGACTGCCGCTCAGAAAATCGGTGGCGACATCCACGTCCTGGTCGCGGGTGCCGGTGCAGGCGCTGCCGCCGAAGCCGCCGCCAAGATCGCTGGCGTGTCCAAAGTGTGGGTAGCCGACAATGCTGCCTACGCCCACCAACTGCCGGAAAACGTCGCGCCGCTGATCGCCGAGCTGGGCAAGGGCTACAGCCACGTGCTGGCCGCCGCCACCAGCAACGGCAAGAACATCCTGCCGCGCGTGGCTGCCCTGCTGGACGTCGACCAGATCTCCGAGATCATCAGCGTCGAGAGCGCCGACACCTTCAAGCGTCCGATCTATGCCGGTAACGCCATCGCCACCGTGCAGTCTTCGGCTGCCGTGAAGGTGATCACCGTGCGTTCCACCGGTTTCGACGCCGCTGCCGCTGAAGGCGGTTCCGCTGCCGTTGAAGCCGTGGGCACCGTTTCCGACGCCGGCAAGTCCGCCTTCGTCGGTGAAGAGCTGGCCAAGTCCGATCGTCCGGAACTGACCGCTGCCAAGATCGTCGTATCTGGCGGCCGTGGCATGCAGAACGGCGACAACTTCAAGCACCTGTACGCCCTGGCCGACAAGCTGGGCGCGGCTGTCGGTGCTTCCCGTGCCGCCGTCGATGCCGGCTTCGTGCCGAACGACATGCAGGTCGGCCAGACCGGCAAGATCGTCGCGCCGCAGCTGTACATCGCCGTGGGCATCTCCGGTGCCATCCAGCACCTGGCCGGTATGAAGGACTCCAAGGTCATCGTCGCGATCAACAAGGACGAAGAAGCCCCGATCTTCCAGGTGGCTGACTACGGCCTGGTGGCTGACCTGTTCGAAGCCGTACCGGAACTGGAAAAGCTGCTGTAATAGCGCTTCCCGGCCTGCCGTGCAGAAAACCCGCTCTTCGGAGCGGGTTTTTTTGTCCTTCAGCTTCGGCTGGCATCGAGGAATGCCTGATAGTGCCGGGCGGTTTCCTCGGGGCGTTCGATCATGGGCGCGTGACCGCAGTTTTCCATGATTACCACACTGGGTTTCTTCAGCAACGGCTTCATGACCTCGATGCTGGACACATCCAGCACCCTGTCGCGATCGCCCCAGAGCAGCAGGGTAGGGGCCTTGATCCGCGGCAGCTCGGGCTCCAGCGGGATATAGCGCTCCCGTAGCTGGCGGAAGACCTCATCGTAGTGCGCCTCGTTGGCCATGGATTGCTCAGCCAGGTAGGCCTTTACCGAGGTGGGGAGGGGCGGTGCCTCGACGAAGACGAAATCCAGCATCCGTTGGAAGTCCTCCGGGCTCCGGACCACCAGCGGGTTGGGCTGGCCGCTTTCGATCAGGCGGAACAGCTCGCTCTTGTTCGGTGCCGTGATGCCGCCGTTGTCGAACAGCGCCAGGCTATGCACTTGCAGCGGGTAGCGGGCGGCGAAGATTCCGGCGATATGGCCGCCCATGGAATTGCCCACCAGATGCACCTTGCCCAGCTCCAGGGTCTTGATGAATGACTCCAGACGCTCGGCCTGGGTGCCGATGTCGTAGCTGCCGGCGGGACGGTCGCTGTCGCCGAAGCCGGGCAGGTCGAGGGCGATGACGTGGTAGCGCTCGGTGAAGTGACGAGCGAAGCGCAGCCAGTTGTCCTTGTTGGCGCCGAAACCATGGATCATGACGATGGTTTCGCCCTTGGCCGGACCGCCCTCGTAGTAATGGATGTTAAGATCGCCCAGCGCGATCTGTCGCTCCGACAGTCCGGCGAGTTGGCGCTCCACCAGACGCACGCTGCCTGTCAGCGCGGCGGGGGAGAAATAGAGGGTTGCCGCCGCAGCCGCCAGGAGAATGGTGACTGTGATGAGGAACTTCTTCATGACCCGTCCTTATCGCGAATGGTTCTTTTAGCCGCCTGTACGCTAGCATGAAGCTCGTTTCAGGCGATGCCGCCTACGCTGCGGCCAATCGAATGTCCAGTCCGGGAAACCTCAGATGCCAAGACTCCGCCTCTCATGCCTGCTCCTAGCGCTATGCCTGCTACCCGGACTCGGGCAGGCTGCCGGGAAATGCGAGCGGCTGGTGGCCACCGGTAATCCGGAGTATCCGCCCTACCTATGGCGCGACCCTGAGAACCCCAAACAACTGATAGGCGCCAATGCCGACCTGCTCAAGCAGATCGCCAAGGAATTGGGGTTGAAGGTTGAGATCCTCTACACCGGGCCCTGGTCCCGGGCCCAGGATGAGGTGCGCACGGGGCGGGTCGACCTGATCGCCGGCGCTTTCATTACCCTGCCACGCCTGGAAACCATGGACTACGTTCATCCAGCCTTCCTCGAAACCGAGAGTGTCGTCTGGGTGAAGCGCGACCGGGCGTTTCCTTACAGTGGCTGGGACGACCTGCGCATCCACACTGGCGGCACGCTGGTGAAGAACAGTTTTGGTGAGGCCTTCGACCGCTTCGCCAGGGATAACCTCAAGCTCGAAGAGGTCCCCAGCCTGACCCAGGCCTATCAGAAGCTCCTGCTGGAGCGAACCGACTACGTGCTCTACGAGCGTTACCCCGGGCTGGTGCTGGCCGACACACTCGGCATGGCGGATGACCTGGTCGCTCTGGAACCACCCATTTCCAGTGAAGGTCTGTACCTGACCCTGTCCCACAATTCGGCCTGCAACGACCCCTGGCTGCGCGGACAGCTGGCAAGAAAAATGACAGAATTGGTCGCCGCCGGGGTGCCGGAAACCCTGCTGCAGCGCAACCTGGAACGGTGGAAGGCCCTGCAGATGCAACCCGCCGCCATGCCTGAATGATTAGGAACCCTCTAGTGAGCAAGACACCCCTGTTTGCCGTCGGCCTTGCGGTGCTGACCTTGGCCGGCTGCGCCAATGACCCGGCGCCCAACGAGCAGATGCGCCTGACCCAGAAGGCGGTGGAGCAGGCCAAGGCCGTAGGCGCCACCGAACAGATCGAGGAAATGAAGCTTGCGCAGGACAAGCTCGCCCTGGCCGAGAAGAACATGGGCGAGGAGGACTACAAGCGCGCCCGTATTCTGGCCGAGGAAGCCGAACTCGATGCACGCCTGGCTGAAGCCAAGGTGCTGACCAAGAAGAGCCAGGACCAGCTGGCTGAGCTGACGTCGAGGATCAATCGCTTGCGCAAGCAGTTGGGGGAGGTTCAGTGAAGCGGAATCATGCATTGAGCGTCGGCCTGCTGTTCAGCCTCGGACTACTCGGCGGGTGCGCCAACCAGCAGCAGACCGAACAGAGCCTGGAGCAGGCCCGGCAGATGTTCCAGAAGGTCAAGGAGGACCAGAATGTCCTCAGCGCGGCGCCGAAGGATGTGATCCGCTCGGGCGAATCCCTGGCTCGTGCCGAACGTCTGTCCAGCTACTGGGGCAATGACGCCGACGTCGTCCATTACGCCTACCTCAGCCAGCGCTACGCCGAAATCGCCAGCCAGCATAGCGAGCAGAGTCAGAACCAGACCCGCGTCGCCAAGCTGCAGCTGGAGCGCGAGCGTCTGCAACTGGCGCTGCGTGAAGCGAAACTGCTCAGCGTGCAGCAGCAGGGCAAATGGCTGGAAGATCAGATGATCGCCCTGGCCGCCACCGAAACCGACCGTGGCCTGGTCATGACCCTGGGCGATGTGCTGTTCGACACCGGCCGGGCCGATCTCAAGGCGTCCGCCAACCGCACGGTGCTCAAACTGGTGCAGTTCCTCCAGCTCAATCCGCGGCGTGTCGTGCGCATCGAAGGCTATACCGACAGCAGCGGCAAAAAGCAGGACAACCTGAAGCTCTCGACCGACCGTGCCCAGGCCGTGGCTGATGCCCTGGCTGACCTCGGCATCGATGCCAAACGTATCCAGGTCCAGGGATATGGTGAGGCCTTCCCGGTGGCGGAGAACGCCTCCAATCGGGGCAGGGCGCAGAACCGACGCGTGGAGATCGTCTTCTCCAACGAGAAGGGTGAGCTCGGGCCGGCGCGTTGAGTCGCAACATAGAAAGCCCCGGTGACCGTTCGGCACCGGGGCTTTTTCTTGCCTGGACAATTTCACTGTATCGCACACAATTTCATGATCTGTACCGGTGCAGTTTTAAGGGCTTCGGATAGTGTTTCGGTCCAGTGATACAGGTGCCGCCGTTATGACCAATCTGTTGCTCTACCAACGCATCGCCCAGCAACTGGCCGATGATATTCGCCGTGGTGTCTACCAGCCGGGCGAACGCGTACCTTCGGTGCGCAAGCTCAGCTCTCAGCTCAGTGTCAGCCACGCCACGGTGTTGCAGGCCTATGCCAGCCTGGAGGATCAGGGGCTGATCCGTGCGCGTCCGCAATCCGGCTTCTATGTACACCAGACCCCCGCACTGACCGCATCCACCCCCGATATCGCCCGCGTTGAGCGCCCCGGCCTGGTCACTCGCGCCAGCATCATCCAGCAGGTCCTGGCCGAATCCCGCCGCGAAGGCGTGTTCCCATTGGGGGCGGCGGTTCCCCATGTCGACTACTTGCCGGTACGCACCCTGCACCAGCAGTTGGCCAAGGTCACCCGCTTCCACAGCCCGCGGGCCTTCAGCTACATGTTCAGCCCGGGCTTCGAGCCGCTGCGGCGCCAGGTGGCGATCCGCATGCGCGATGCCGGTGTCGTGGTAGACCCGAGCGAAGTGGTGATCACCCACGGTTGCGTGGATGCGCTGCAGATGAGCCTGCGGGTGCTGACTCGGCCGGGTGACCTGATCGCCACCGAGTCTCCGACCTACTACGGCCTGCTGCAACTGGCTGACCTGCTCGGCCTGAAAGTGATCGAGATTCCCAGCGACCCCACCACCGGCATCAGCCTGGAGGCCCTGCAACTGGCCGCCAACCAGTGGCCGATCAAGGCCCTGGTGCTGACCGCGCGGCTGAGCAATCCACTGGGTGGCACCATTCCCGAGGAGCGGCAGAAACAACTGTTGCGCCTGTCCTCTGATTTCGACATCCAGATCATCGAAGACGATATCTACGGCGAACTGATGTTCGACCAGGGGCCTTCCAAGGCGATCAAGGCCTACGACCTGGACGACCGGGTGATCTACTGCTCCAGTTTCTCCAAGACCCTGTCGCCCGGCGTGCGCATTGGCTGGATGATCGCCGGCAAGTACCAGGCGGAAATCCAGCGCCTGCAGACGTTCAGCACCCACTCGGCATGCAGCGTCACCCAGATGGGGGTGGCGGCGTACCTCGAGAACGGCGGATACGATCGGCACCTGCGTTACATCCGCCAGGAGTACCGGAAAAACCTCACGGCCTTCCAGCTGGGGGTGCAGCAGTATTTCCCCGAAGGCACCCAGATTACGCGCCCCAACGGCGGCTTCATTCTCTGGATCAGCCTGCCGGCGAAGGTGAACACCAAGGACCTGCACGTGCGCGCCTTGCAGCAGGGCATCAGCATCGCGCCGGGTCTGATCTTCAGTAATACCGAGCAGTTCAACCACTGTGTACGGCTGAACTGTGGCATCCCGTGGACCCGTGAAGCCGAGCGCGCCATCATGACCCTCGGGATGCTGGCCAAGCAGCTCTGTCAGGAGGCCGGCCTGTAACCGGCCTTCTGAAACTGATTTTTCTTGAAGGCTTAACCCCTCCTGCAGGACGCCTACGTCTACTGGTGCGAATGGCTCATTCGTACTCAGGAGGCGACCATGTCCAGCCGTAACTTCCTTCAGCAACAACCCTGGGCCGCGGGCTTCACCGCCGGCCTGCTGCTGGCCCTGGCTGCCTGCAGTGCCCAGGATGCGTCGGCGCCGGCCACCGGCAAGGTCGATGAGGTTCCACCTCCGCCCGTGCTGGCCACGCCTGAGCTTGTGCTCAAGGAGGAGGCGAATAGCCGTGCGCCGGCTTCCCTGGCCAAACGTGCCGACTACGCCGCCGAGGCACGGCAGATGCCCATGATCGCGCCAGCGCCCATGGCGGATGCACTGCAACCGGGCTACCGCGATGTGCCGCGCGAGCAGTACCAGCACCTCGCCGACAACCCGGTGCATGCCGTCGCCAGTGAGCCGGTCTCCACCTTCAGCATCGATGTCGACACCGGCAGCTACGCCAACGTAAGGCGCTTCCTCAATGGCGGCCAACTACCGCCGGCCGATGCCGTGCGGCTGGAAGAGATGGTCAACTACTTCCCCTACAGCTATCCGCTGCCGGAGGGCGACGTGCCCTTCGGCATTGGTATCGAACTGACACAGACCCCATGGAATCCGCAGACCCGGCTGTTGCGCGTGGCGATCAAGGCCTCTGACAGCAGCATCGAACAACTGCCGCCGGCCAACCTGGTGTTCCTGGTGGATGTCTCCGGCTCGATGGACCGTCGCGAGGGGCTGCCCATGGTGCAGGGCACCCTCAAGCTGCTGGTGGATCAGTTGCGTCCGCAGGACCGCGTATCCCTGGTCACCTACGCCGGGGAGGCGAGCGTGGTGCTTGGATCTACGCCAGGCAGCGAGAAAGCCAGGATTCGCGCCGCCATCGAGCAACTCAGCGCGGGTGGCTCCACGGCTGGCGAATCAGGCATCCAGCTGGCCTATGCCGAAGCGCACAAGGGCCTGATCCCGAATGGCATCAACCGCATCCTGCTGGCGACCGACGGCGACTTCAACGTCGGCATCAGCGACTTCGAGACCCTCAAGCAACTCGCCGCGCAGAAGCGCAAGGGCGGGGTGTCACTGACGACCCTGGGCTTCGGCATGGACAACTACAACGAGCGGCTGATGGAGCAACTGGCCGATGCAGGTGACGGCAACTACGCCTACATCGACAACCTGCGCGAAGCGCGCAAGGTGCTGGTGGACCAGCTGGGTTCCACGTTGTCGGTCGTGGCCAAGGACGTGAAGCTGCAACTGGAGTTCAACCCGGCTGAGGTCAGCGAGTACCGCCTGCTGGGCTACGAGAATCGCGCGCTCAAGCGTGAAGACTTCAGCAATGACAAGGTAGATGCTGGCGAGATTGGCGCCGGCCACACCATCACAGCGTTGTACGAGATCGTACCCACCGGCTCCAAGGGTTGGCTGGAACCACTGCGCTACCAGCCGGCGGCCAAGACCGAGGGCAAGGCCGGTGAGCTGGCCTGGCTGCGGGTACGCTACAAGGCGCCAGGTGTGGAGCAGAGTCGACTGCTGGAGCGTCCCATTGGCGCCAACAACGTCGTCGACCTGGACGAGGCCAGTGAGGATCTTCGCTTTGCCGCCGCAGTGGCAGCCTTCGCCCAACAGCTCAAGGGCGGTCAGTACACGGGGTCTTTCGGTCTGACCGACAGCGCCGGTCTCGCTCGGAGCGCTCGGGGCGACGACCGCTTCGGCCTGCGTGGCGAGTTCGTGCAACTGGTGGAACTCGCGCAAAGCTTGCAATAATCGCCCGTGCTACCATCATATTTTTATGGCCCTGTCTGGTGGTAGCTTCCCATGCCGTATGCCGTGCCCTATCTACGTTTCAGTCATGTTTCCCAGCGTGGCGGCTCCACCATCAAGCGGCAGGAAGAGATGGTTGGCCGCTGGTTGGCGGCGAATCCTGATTACACATTGTTCACGCAGACGTTCAAGGACTTGGGCCGCTCCGGCTTCAAGGGAACCCACCTTGAACATGGCTTTGGCAAGTTACAACAGGCTGTCCGTGATGGTGCAATCAAGTCGGGAGATGTGATTCTCGTTGAGGCAATCGACAGGGCAGGGCGCCTTGAGCCTTTGGAGATGTTTCCCATCCTGTCTGAAATCGTTGTGGCTGGCGTGACTATCGTGACGCTGGACGATGGCGTCCGGTATGACCGGGAGTCCGTAAACAATCAGCACTTGTTCTTGCTGATTGCCAAGATACAGCAGGCCCACCAGTATTCCGCCGCCCTGTCGCGGCGCGTGAAAGCCAGTTACGAAAGTCGGCGGGCAAAGGCGAGGGCAGGGGAGGCAGTGAAGGTTCGCACTCCCGTATGGCTGGACAAGAACGGCCATCTAATCCCCGAATTGGCCCCACTGATTCAGCAGGCGTTCGAAGACTTCGCCACGGGCATCGGTGAGAAACGCATTCACCGGCGTATCGCTGACAAGCATCCCTTGTTGACCAGTCTGGACCCCACCACAATTCGCCGATGGATGAGCTTGAAGGTCGCCATCGGGTATTGGGACGATATTCCCGACGTGTTCCCGGCTGTGGTGGATAAAGAGCTGTTCTACCGGGTGCAGCAGCGACTCCTACCGAAAGACGACGCCCCCAAGCCAACGGCTGCAAGGAAGTACCTGCTTTCGGGGCTGGTGAAGTGCGGCATCTGCGGTTCGAACTGCACTGTGAAAAACCAGAAAGGGAAGGGGACATTCTTCATTTGCGGCAAACGCCACCGCTTGGGTGAAATCGGTTGTGAAAATAACAAGACGGTTCCGTACTCACCGTTGAACGCCATCCGGGCAGAGACATCCGCCCCTTACCTTCAGGTTGCGTTACAGCGCCAGCAGTTGTCGGAGAGTCAGAAGCAAGCGATTGTCGTTCGTGGCGAGGTGGACGCTTTAACGAAACGCTTGGACAACCTGTACGCCACTGCGGAGCTTGGCCTTACAGAAGAATTGAAATCCCGTATTCAAGCGGTTATCGCAGAGCGTAGCGAGAAGACCGACCGCCTCAGATTTCTGGAGAGCGATAGCCGTCCGGTTGAGGTTAAAACCGCGCTCAAGGTCAGTAATGAAATGCTGATGAAAGATCAGGAGCGATTGAACGCACTTTTGAAATCGGTTGGTTACGAAATCAGAATCTTCCCAGACGGCGCCGTCACTGTCCCGATTGGCGGGGCTGGTGAGTGCCTTCGCTACGTGTATCAGGGCTATGAACCGAAGCCCGCCGTCTACGTGTTCGACACGCCAGAAGGGCGCCGGGAGTTCAAGAATCGGGCATCTAAGAAGCACGCTCCGCAGTCCTGACGTTTTCACAATTAAAATAAAACCACTTGACGTAACCAATTGATTTGTGTTGAGGAATCTTGGGGTGACGTGTATAATCCGCAGTCCGGTCCACAATGTGCGTGGGCTGGCCGCAGTGGTGTTCGGGATAGTAACGGGTCCGCCACTGATGGACGGGGAAGACTGGTAGATATGCCCCAGCCGGAGCTTGAAAGGCGGAACCGGGTCAGGCCGACAGCAATCGTCGGAAAGCCGCCAAGATGGGTGATATTGCTTAAACCCCATCCCAGCCGACACAGACGCCCGCTCTGATGTTGGAGGCCAATTGGCCAAATTCTCACATCCCAATTTCCAAGAGGCTCCCACGGGAGTTCCTGCGGGCTTCGGTTTGTTTGAAATCTGGAGTAGAGCCTAAGCTTGGTCTAAGCACAGTTGCCGCAGGGTGACACGACGTGTATGGCCGGGCTTAGGACAGCTTTATCCAGAGTTTCTTCAAACCCATTTCCAAGAGGGATTTATTAGTAATCCCTTTACAATCTGCGTGTAGTCCCGTCTCAGGTTGCGCCAATTCGGTTAGGCCACTAGTGCCCGAAGCCCGTAATTCCTAGGGCCGTATCATTAATTACGCGCCCTTATGGAAATGCAACTTTCAATTAAAAAGTTTCATGTACAAAAGTTGGCATAATAGTTGCTTATTATGATTATCGTGTTATAATACGTACATGAAGCAAGGAAATGTTAATTTCCTCCAGCAAGACTCCCTCAGCGTCACCCCGGCAGTTCTGCCAATCTTCTTAAAATTGAATTAAACCAGCGGCCCGGTTTGGCCGTAGTGGCACATGCCCGTATGTGTTGGTTGGAAACGGGAAGGTCAAGGGTATTTTGTATCCTTTCACCAACTCCCGCCAGTAGTTGGGGCCGCCACTGGCAAACCCTCCAAACCGTTCGCAGGCACGGATAGTCTGTAAATTCCGGGATAGCAAATCGGGCACGAATTACGTGCCCTTTTTGTTCGCCCATGATTTATACAAATTCAGCTTAATAAATTCATGTAGGAGGCCCGATGGCCATCGTAGTTAAAACCTGCGAGTGTTGTGGTACACCCATGCTCGCCAAACGTAGTACCCGGAAATACTGTTCCACGTATTGCCAAGTAAAAATGTTCCGCCACGAACAACGCCAACGCAAGCTAGCCGATGAGGCGGAAGTCATCCGCCAATTTGAACAGTCGCTAGCCGCAGTTGAAGTAGTCGCAGAATGAACCCGCTGCATTATTTAGTGGTAGAGCGTTCTACAGGACGTGTATTCAGAAGCATCCAGCGTTCTAGTCCACCGTTTAACACAGACTCGACGCTGTATGTGCTGGCTGACAGCGTGCTGTTACATCGTTACGTCGATGCTGTTGAAGCTGGAAACCCTGAACCCCACCTGAACTCACTAATCCCCAATTACATTTAAGGACAACCTTTTATGAATCCATATCACGTAAGTTTCTATTTCAAAGTCAGCAAAGCCAGTGGGCTAGTTGCCGATGTGCTGTATGTCCCTGCCCTTGAAGCTGTAGAGACAGCCGATCACTTCTACATCGTGGCAGAAACTCACAATTTGCAGGATTACGAAAATCTGCGACAAGCTGGCCCCGTGGCAATCAATGACCTGATTCCCGGTACGTTCACCAAGAAACGCCGATAACATATAAACCCCATCAATCACACATTTATTAGGAGAGAGAAAACAATGATTAAACGACTATGGAAATTTGAAAAATGCCCAACTGGTTCCACATTAATACGCCTTCGAATCTGATTGTTGGTGTAATCGCTTCACGCTACACCCCCACCGATAGCAAGGTTGACAAGTTCATTCCCGCCCCAGCCAAAGCCCTTGATAAGTTCTACAAGTGGCTAGCCAAGCATCCCGGTCTTATGCCCGATGTTGGCGAAATTATGACTTTATCCCCCAGCGTTTACGATTCGATTGTGAATGGTAAAAGTGGGGACGCTCGCCCACAGCGGAGTAACTATCGGGCAGTTCAGACAGAGCCGCCAGTTGAAGACAGAGCTTCGCTGATTGCAGCATGGATTAAATTGAACCCCGCTAAAGACGCTTACGACCTAAATGATAAGTTTGGCTGCGGTATGACTGCGGCACGGGCTTACATTGCCAAATACGTTTAAGCGTATTTATTGGCCTCCAGAGCTTCAAAATACTACTGGTAAGGGGGCCGCCCCACCAGCAACTTTTAACCCTCTACACCCCACGTATGACGCGGATTCTATTCCCGGAATTCGACGTATCCCCGGCCTTATTGGAGTAAGAATGAAGAAAACGCATTATTTGCTGTATTGCCAAGCCCTACATAGGTACGTCACGTTGTTGTCCGTGACTGGCAATCACAGCATTAAAGATATACACGAAATGGTAAAGCCCGCTGGACTTGCCTACGGAACGAAGCTGGAAGTTGTTCCCATCAACTCTATGGAACTGGCTATGTACGTCTGGCTCAAGCAACACCACTACCCGGACCACGGAGTGCCAGCGGATGAGCTGGAAATTGAAGACAAACGGCCAGTGTTAAGGCTGGTGGCCTAATGACCCTTAAGCCGTATCTGATCTGCTACAAGAGCCTTTACTTCACGGGATTGGTTTGGTTGCTGAATGCCCCAGACGTAATGAGAGAAGGTTTCTCCGCCGTGCCAGTGAATGCTGTTGTAGCCGCCCAATTTGAAAAATTACATGAACGCAGGCAATTCCAATGGGTTGCCACTAGCGAATTCACCCCAACATTGATTTAAGGAAGTAAAAAGCATGAATATCCCAGAATTTTCCCAAACAGAACTAGATAGTCGTATTGCAATCGCTCATTCCGATTATGAGTTTGCCGCGCCTGAGCATGGCCGTCAAACGGCCCTTGTATTGTTTCAATCTAATAGCGTTGCTCACGCCCTGGAGCTTTACCACGAGCATCGTAAGGCTGGCTATCTACAGTCAGAAGTGTCTCCGCTTTACTTTGATTACAATCCGGGAATAGGTGCATTCCCTTGGATTGAATTCCACTTGTATAAGCCTGAGAGAACCCAAGCCAAAGAGAAATTAGCTATCGCCGCTGATGTAGAGGCCGCCTATCGTGCTGAAATCGACGCCCAGCTAAAGCAGCTTATTGAAATCGAAGCGGCCCGCACTGTAGAGCGCCGTAAACGTGAACAGGACGCCGAACGTATTGCCCGTGAAGAGGCAGAACTAGCCGAAGCCCGCCGCGAAGTGATGGCGGCCCTTGGACTACAGGAAACTGAATAATGGACGCAACAGAACGTATTTTAAGGGAGCGCTACGCTCCCGACACATTAAACAAGACGCCGGAGAAATCCGGCGTTTATGTTTCTGACATTCATAAATCCACCCTACCTAATCTATTCGACTTCGACAAAGTGGGGGATTGGATAGAAGCCTGTGAAGCTGACATGCGTGGCTGGCCGTTGAACGTGCGTCAAGCCATCATCAAGCAGGCGCTCCAAGCGTATTTGAAGGAGTAACGAATGTTAGAAAAGGAAATTAGTCGGTTATACGGTACGTTAGCATTCCGGGTAGAACAGTCTGGATTACAACGCTTCCAAGTGTTGCTTAACCAAGTACAGCAAAGAATGCTCGCCCTAGGCCAGCAAGCTAAAGAATTGGAGAAGAAATTAGGAATTGCCCCCAAGTTAAATATGCGCCAGCAGATTGCCCAACAGCAGAAGCTTACGCGGGAGCAATTCCAATCCCTTCTTCAACAAAGCCGCCTCCAAGCCGTACAGCAGCAAACCGCCTTAAAGATAGATGCCCTACACGCGAAGTTAACAGAAGCTCAGGCGAAAGCCGCCGAACGCCAGCATAAAGCGGCGCTAGCGAGTGCCAAAGTAACGGCCCAAAATCAGCGTATGTCGGGCCAGTCGTTAAAGCTGGACGAACTACAAGTCAAATTGCAGGAACGCCTACACCGTGCCCAATTGGCCCACAATAAAGCCCTTGCTCAAGAGCAACGTAATTCCCAGCAACAGCAGCGGTTCAGCCTACAGGCCGAAGCCCAACGTCTACGTATTGCTCAGGAAGCGCAGAAGTTCCAGACACGCCAACATCAAGCTCATGCAGCGGCCAGCCGTGCCCGTGTAGCTGCCCTACGGGCCGAACAAGCCCTTGAACGTGGTAACAGACGTATTCAACACAAGTTACAGCCGCTCGCCACACGGTTAGGCGTATTTGGCCATGCTGGGGCTGGTGGCGGTATTGGGGCCGGTATTGGCGGAATGCTGTCGGGATTTAGCGCTGCACAAGGGGCCGCATTGGGATTAGCAGCAGCCTTCGGGGCCGCCGTAATCGGTTTAAAAAGTTTCACAGACAAGGCTGTTGAAGCCGGTGGAAAGGGCGCTGCCCGTCAAAGCCAATACAACGCCATTTTTAACAACGACAAGGCGAAGATTGAAGCGGCTGATTCCCGATTCCTGGGCCTAGCTGACTTCCTTGGGATGAACGCTCAGGAACTTAGCCCGAGCTACACCAGCAGTCTCCAGAACATGACAGACGCCGGTATGACTGCCGACAAGAGCCAAGACTTTCTTGGTGGCCTGTTGAAGTTCGCCAAGGGTAATAACGTGTCCACGGACAGCCAAAACCTGATCCTGCGGGCCGTTGGCCAGACGCTCAGCAAGGGACAATTGTATGCCGAGGAATGGCGTTCCCAGATTGCCGAATCCCTGCCCGGTGCAAACCGTTTAGGTGCGCTCGCATATCAAGACGCCATCGGCGGGAAGCTGTCGGGCCAGAAGGCCGCCGCCAAGCTCAGTAAGGATATGGAAGACGGGTTAATCAAGGGCGATGTACTTCTGAAATTCTTGGACGCTCTTGGTAAACGCCTTGAGAAAGAAGCGAATCGGGGCGGGAAACTAGACACTGCCCGTAATAGTCATGAAAGCTTCCTGAATCGCCGTACAAACGCGTTAAACGCGGCCTATGAGAAGGCGTACAAGTATAACGATGGTGAGCTAGCCAAATCCCGTACACGCCTTGACAAGAGCATGTTGGAGCTGATTAAGCAGGCCACGCCGTTTATTGAACGGATGGGGTCCGCTGGTGCGAAGTTGCTGGACAGTATGGACGGGACAGTTAACGTCGTCGCTGAGCTACTGGCGTATTTCAACGGCAAGGAAAATGCCTTTAGCGATTTCCTATCGCCAGAAGATGCCGAACGCCTACGCGGTATCCTGACAGAAGTAGTCACGTTGGCGCGTAATTTGGGCGTCCTAGTTGGAGATATTGCCAACGGCTGGAAACTGATCTTCACCGAAATGGAAAAGGCCGGAGTTTTCGACACGATGGCCAAGAATCTTCAAGACAGCCTAAACGCTGTAAATAAGATTCTAGAAGGACTCCACTTGATTGCCGAAGGTAAGTGGGAAATCGGATTCAAAATGACGCTGGACGCGTTTAAAGAGTCTCCCGCTAATCTGGTGAATAATCACGTAGAAGCGGCGAAAGCCAATCCCGGTACATCATTAGCGGAACGTTTGGGCCGCTCTGAATGGGCACAGGAAATGTTCGGCGGTAATCTCGTTATCCAGAAAATGGAAGAGACAGAAAAAGACTTGCTGTCAAAGAAGTTTATGCAGCGTATTGAGTCCCTGTCTAAGCCCATGCCGAATGCAGAGCTTCCAACGTGGCTACAGTACTCTATTCAGCCTCAACCAACGCCATTGCTTCCGCCAGCTCCAACAACGAACAACACCACTCAGAACATCCATTTAGGCGGTGTACACGTTACGGTTCAGGGGAATGCAGATAACCCCGACCAATTGGCTAAGGCATTTGAAAAACAAACTGTCGGTATTCTCCAGCGTCAATTCCAAGGATTGGCAACGTGGAATCCAGAAGTTGAATAACGGCCTTCGGGCCGTCAGCATATCGTAAATAACCAAGGGATGGGATACGTCTAGTATTCCTTTCCCTAACATTCCCCCGGATTAAAAATGAACTATTTGAAAATAACCGCATTGTGGGCGGCGTTAGTGCTTTGCCCAAATTTGATTGTATTGCAAACGGCAAAGTGGGCATTCAGTGAGCAGAGCCACGACACATACAGGGCCGTTGAAGTGTTGTTGGCGCAGTATGACGAAAGACAGCATAACCGTATGGCAAACGTTATAAAGCTTGAAAGTCAGCTAGTGGCCCATGAAGGTCGTATTTTGGAAGAAGTTGACCGCAGAATTGAAATGTCCATTAGGCGTGCCCAACTCCATAAACAAATTGAGGAACAAAAATGAAACTTTGCACCTGCCGCACTTGCGGAACGCTGTTTTACGTAACCAAAAATCGCCCGTTCTGTTCGGGCACTTGCCGCATGAATTATCAAGATAAAGGAGCCAACCGTGTCGGGGCTACAGAAAAAGAAACAAACAACGGCTAAGCCACGTAAGAAATTAAACACAACAAAAAAGTGTAAGGCTTGTCGTAAAACATTCCGCCCAGCCACTGCATGGCAGACGTATTGCCAAGAGGCGTGCAAAACTGCCCGTAGTACCGCTGATAAGCGTAAAGCCTTGGATGCGTCTAGATTGGAACGTTTTATGACAAGTGCCTTTGCCTATTGGATGGCAGGGGAAGCCCAACGGGCAGGGCGGTTAGAAATCGTCAAAGGTCACACAGTAGAAAGTCTGCTGGCCTTGTACGATGTTTATAAATACTACTTACGTGCTAACGGATATGGCGAGGATAGCCGCCTGTATGCAATGGCACACGTTCATCCGGTAAAGCCTGCCGATGGCGATTACATAGGAGTTCTGTTTGCGGAAAACCTGTTTGTCTGCCCGGAGCTTCCTAATAAGCAACACGGTAATCAATATTTCGGTTACGGCAAGTGCATCCATCGTGCCCACACATCCCCCGCCAATTTCGTTTCTGAGGATGAATCCCGCAAGACCATCATTCGCCGGATTGTTTGTTATCTGGGGGAGGATGTTGTGGTGGAGTTCGCTAAAAAGGCGAAGGTACAGCCCGCCCAGCGTATTAAACGAATTTCCCATCTTGAGCTATTTCTAGATGAATTGGGCATGACACTCGATGAATTACATGATTGCAGCACTGTAAAGCTTGGGCAGCTACAAGCACAGTTGGCCGGGAAAGAAGCGTTTGTAATTACTTCCGGTGGCAAGGATCAATTCGGCGTACTGATTCATGAGTTACAGCGTCATGCTGAATTCCGCCCTGATGGAATTGCGGAGTTGGTCCCCTTGCTGGAGCAATTGCAGGAACGAACAGCGGCGAATTTCCTTTCTTCGGTTGAAATCGTGCCTCAGAAAGTCATTGATAAAGTGGCCCTGTACGGCTGGAAGGTAATGCACGGACAACAGGCCGACCTGGACCATGTACGCGACTTGCTCAAGCTATACATGCCTCTGTGAAAAAAACGCGAAGGGTGTAGTAGAAATCTCCATCACAGAACTTCCCAAATACAACCCTCAACGCCAGTAATGGCGGGGCTTCCAGCGTATTTGCAATGTGTACATTCTGTGGCGTGGTTCTACTCGATTACATAGCGATGGCCATCGCCAGCCCGTTACAAGCTGCGTAAACATAGCCCCAGCCTTGAGTTGGGGTTAATGTTTGTGGAATTTCTTAAACTCGTTGAGATAGGCCCGTGCCCCAACGTAACGCGTGCTGACCTTGTCCAAGTCCCAGTTCTCTTCCACCATGTCGAGAATGTCGGGTTGGTCATCTTGCCAAGTCATGAACTTGTAAATCACGTAAACCGAATCGCTGTCTAGCTGTTCTTCCCCTAAGCCACGGTAGTATTTGGGGGATTGTGAATCTTCAAACAATCCATCTGGTTCAAATAAGTCTCTGAATTTTCCTCGCCAATGTTCCCTCTCGCTGGCATAGAAGGCTTTGAAGCCATCAGATTTAATCCTGTCTGCTAGCTCATCCGCTGATAGTAACGTCCTCGCGCACTCTAGCCATAGCAGCCTATTCCTTATAGGGATACGGTTTTCTTTGGGAGGGTTTACTTTTGCAAACGCTCGCTCTAAGCAAACAACAGCTTGTTTGGCGTAATTCTCATCGTCCCGTAGTTGCCATTCCTTCCGCATGGCTTGGTTTTGCTGAATCACACTAATCATCAGGCCGAGGAAGCTAAGAGCCGCAAGAACAGTGGCCAGCGTGCCACCGATGTAGTCGCCAAACACCCCCCAGTCAGCCGGATCACCACTTAACGGGCTGTCATGAAACGTTTTCCACCACGGATAAATGGCTATTGCTGTTGTTACGATTAATGCCGTAATACCGCCTAGCAGCCAAGTTAATATCCTATTCATTCCCTATCCCTTATCAGTCGTAGATCAGGTCTCTAATGTCCCTGTAAGCATTCGCCATAGTAGCCGGGAGCTAGTACACAGCCCAGCATTCACAGGCCATAGCCAGCGGATGGTTAAGCTAATTCGATTCCCTGTCACGTGTTTGCACAGAACGCATTGAAAAGTGAAATTCCGGCGCCTGTTGTGCAATGCTGTGATGGCTATGGATGGCTATTAATCGATAGTTACAGGCTATTGATGTATATAGCCGTGGCCACGGCCAGCCCCGGCAAGCTGCGGGCAGCCTTTTACGTATTCAATAGCGTGTACCCCAGCGACTACGAATCCCTGAATACAGCCAGCCCCGGAATTTCGTATTCAATAGAGTTGCTTTTTGTAATGAATACAGACATACTCGCAACATCTAGAAGTAAATGAATACAGAGGGCGGAGAAATGGCACAGGTTGGATATGTTCGCGTTAGCTCGGTTGACCAGAACACAGAGCGTCAACTTGATGGTGTAGTGCTGGACAAGGTGTTTACGGACAAGGCATCCGGGAAGGATGTAATCCGCCCCCAGCTACAGGCCATGCTTGAGTTCGTCAGGGAAGGGGACACTATCCACGTACACAGCATTGACCGCCTAGCTCGCTCGCTGGCCGATCTGCTGTCGCTGGTGGAGTCCCTGAACGCCAAGGGCATCCACATCCGCTTCCATAAAGAACAGCTTGAGTTCACCGGGGAAAACAGCCCCATGCAAAAGCTGATGCTGTCGATGATGGGGAGCTTTGCTGAGTTCGAACGCTCAATGATTCGTGAACGTCAGCGGGAAGGCATCGCCAAGGCCAAGGAAGCTGGCGTGTACAAGGGCCGGACTAAGATGGTGGACGATGATGCAATCCGGGCGGCTATCGCTGGTGGCCTGTCGTTCCGTAAAGCTGCTGAACAACTCGGTGTAAGCCTGTCCACAGTACAGCGTGCAATGAAGGCGTAATTCCTTCTAGCTGCCCCACACAAGCCGCCTACGGGCGGCTTTGTACATTGTGCGTGTCGTGTAGCCCTTCGACAGAACGTCGCTGTAGGAGCTTCCTTGGTGGCCTGCCGGGAAGCCGTCGATATTTGAAAAAAGCTAAACGCCAGCTCACCCCCTTTGCGGTGTGATAAGCCCCTAGGAGAGAGGGCCGTTTTTCTGGCGGGGGGGCAGGGGATTTGCCGGGAAAAACGTCTCCCGGCTGGGGTTCAGTTGCCAGACAGTTCTTTTCTAATTTCCCCTATGAAATTTTCAATCTCAGCCCTGTAAGTGTGTCCGACGTATACGATTCCGCCTGCGATCAGTAGTGCAAAGACAAGGTTCAATCTGGCGTGGGTTCTTTCGTCTTTCTCTTTCGTCACTTTGTCCGCGTGGACATTCGCGGGAATCGTGCCCCACGCTTCCTGTCCGCTGGCAGCAGTCCAGTTCCCATTAGATGCGGTTTGCTCGACGAGCACAGGTGCCCCACAGCTTGGGCATACGGTGGCGAATGAACTGACTTCCCGGTTGCATTCCAGACATTTGATTAGTGCCATTTCGGTCCCTCGATGGTGTAGTGATTTCAGTGTGCCATTGCTGATTTGACGGTGCCAATGCGGATTTTTCTGCCGGTGTAACCCGTTTCGCTATCCTCCTTCGTCTACCGGGAAAGCCCTTCTCAGAGGTGAAAAATGACTGGTGGGACTAGAGGAGACTTTTGGTTGCAAACTCCTGCCCCATCCCACGCGCGGAAGGAATGACGTGAACGCGACTCTCACGGATGACGACGCCGCCTTGTTGCGGCGTTACCGTAACGGCGATGCCGAGGCCTTTGGTGTGCTCTATGCCCGCCATCGCCTCGGTCTCTACCGTTTTCTCTGCGGGCTTTGCGGCGATGGTGCCCTGGCCGAGGAGATCTTCCAGGAAACCTGGCTGAACCTGATCCGCAGCGAGTCCGAGCAGCGTGGCCAGGCCAGTTTCAAGACCTGGCTCTACCAGATCGCCCGCAATCGTCTGATCGATCATTGGCGCAAACACGGCCGTTTGCAGGGCCGCGAGGAAGCCTTCGACGAAGCCCTGCACGGCGACGCCTTGCCGGGCAGCAGTCCTGATCCGGAGCGGGAGCTTTCCCTCAGCCAGGACCAGCAGCGTCTGCGCGCGGCCCTGGACGAACTGCCGGGCGAGCAGCGCGAGGTGTTCCTGCTGCGCGCCCATGGTGACCTCGAGCTGACCGAGATCGCCGAACTCACCCGCACGTCGGCCGAGACGGTAAAGAGCCGTCTGCGCTACGCCCTGCAGAAGTTGCGTCGGCTGCTGGCCGACCCGGCCGCGGCCGAGGAGGTATCCGCATGAACCAAGACCCGCACAAGCCGGACGCCATGGAACGGGAACTGCTCGAACACTACCGCTGCCACAGCCACGACGAACCCTCGGCGGCACTGGACCAGCGCATCCTCGCGGCGGCAGCCGCCCAGGCGGCGCAGAATCGGCCAGAGCCCCTCCCATCCTTTGGTGAGCGCTTGCACGGCTGGTTGTTCGGTGCCGGAGGCCGGCAACGCTGGGCGGTCGCCCTGGCCGGTTTCGCGACACTGGGCATTGGTTTGAGCCTGACCTTGCGCACCCAGGATGAGGCTGAGCAGCGATTCGATGCGCCCCCTGCCGCTGCCGCGCCGTATTCCACGCCGGCTCCGGCGGCAGCGCCGATGTCCCGGGCGGCACCGGCCACCCTGGCCAGTCCTCCACAGGCGGAAAAGAAAGCCTCTGCCATGGCGGACAGCAGCGCCGAGGTCGAGGCGCGTCAGGTAGAACCTAGGCATCTGGATGAGTCCGCCCCCAAAGAGGAACTGGCAAAGGCCGCGCCGCTCCCCGAACCGGAAGCGAGTCTGCGTCGTGTGCTGGAACTCAATGCAGCAGGCAAACGCGAGGAGGCGCACAAACTGCTGGATGAGCTGCAGATTCGCTATCCACAACGGGACATCGCCGCCGAACTGCGAGAGCTGGAGCGTGACCGCTGATATTGGTCGCGCCAGGCTTGCCAGCGTAGGGGCGAAGGTGGAGCATGGCGCCATCACTGCCTCTGCTAGAGCCTCCATGCGTTCCATTCATCTGCTTTGTGCCGCTCTGGCACTGACGTTGCTCACGGCGTGCGACAAGGACGCGCCGTCGCAGCCCAAGGCGCCTCCCGCGCCGCCGCCCATCTCTGCCAGCCCGGAGTCGACGCCCTCGACTCCGGAGCCGGCTGCGCCGGTCATGCCTGCACCTCTGCAAAAGCCTGTTCCGCCACCGCCGGTACCGACCCCGAAACCCGTGCCGCCGCCTCCCGTGCCGGCACAACCCAAGAAGCCGCAAGAAGCCGCGACTGCCGCGGCACCGCTGCCCAAGGCCAAGCTCGATCTCAGTCTGCCCAGGGATCTGGTTGATCAGTTGGAGCCGGGCGATGTGACCGACGCTCTGTCGGAACAGCCGCTGTTACCGCAGATGTTCGTGGAGAAGCCCACCCCGGAAAGTCCGTTCCAGCTCAACGGCAAACTGATCACCAACGAACGGGAAGACGACTACTGGCGTTCCGTGGAAGGCGCCGAACTGCAGTTCGAATTCAAGCGCTAGAGCGGGCTTGCAAGCCGGGCAGTGTGCACGGCCACACGACGGGTTGAGTGAAGCGATACCCATGCGGGGTCTATTCGTTCCCGCCACCGTGCAAGCGCCCAGCACCCACTTCAGAACCGATACTCCCCACGCTGAATGGCCTCGTACAAGCTGCCGTCCAGCGGGCGGAATCCCGAGTCGCCAGGCAGGCGCGCGAAGAGGGGGGCGTTCACCGCTTCCGGGTCGTATGCCTGCTTCTTCAGGTCGGTCTTCTTGTACTTGAAGGTGCCCGTGGTCTCTACCTCATCCAGTAGGCGCACGAACAGCGGCGAGGCATAGGCCGGCAGCTCGCGGTCCAGGTGCTTGGCCAGGGCCTGGCCATCCAGCTGCGCGCCGCTGGCCAGGCGCAGCGCGGCCATGCCACAGCGTCCGTTGGTGCCGGGGATTTCCACGCCATAGACCACAGCATCCTCCACGCCGGGGAAGGCACCCAGTGCGTTCTCCACCTCGGTGGTCGAGACGTTCTCGCCTTTCCAGCGGAAGGTATCGCCGAGGCGATCGACGAATTGCGCGTGCTTGCAGCCAATGCCGCGCATCAGGTCGCCGGTGTTGAACCAGGCATCGCCTTTCTTGAACACGTCACGCAGGATTACCGCCTCGCTCTTGGCGGGGTCGGTGTAGCCGTCGAACGGCCATTTCGGGCTGATCTCGCTGATCAGCAGGCCCGACTCGCCCTTGGCTACTTCCTGGAGGAAGCCTCGGCGGTCGCGCAGGGGGCGGTCGTTTTCCAGGTCGTAGCGGACGATGGCGAAGGTCGCCGGGGAAAAGCCAACCGTATTGTCGAAATTGAACACATTGGTGAAACCAATGTTGCCTTCGCTGGAGGCGTAGAACTCCATTACGCGCTCGATGCCGAAGCGCGCCTTGAACTCGGCCCAGATCGATGGGCGCAGGCCATTGCCGATCATGCAGGAAAGGCTGTTGCCCTGCTCCTCGGGGCAGGGTGGCTGGTTCAACAGGTAGCGGCACAGTTCGCCGATATAGCCGAAGCAGGTGGCCTGGTAGCGCGCCACATCCTTCCAGAAATTGCTCGCGGAGAACTTCCTGCGTAGGGCGATGGCGGCGCCACCGGCCAGCACTGAGGCCCAACTCACGGTGACTGCGTTGTTGTGGTAGCAGGGTAGCGTCAGGTAGAAAACGTCGTTCTCACCAAGGCCAAGGCCCGAGTGACCGAAGCCACCGTAGGCCTTGATCCACTTGCCGTGGCTGAGGATGGAGGCCTTGGGCATGCCGGTGGTGCCCGAGGTGTAAATGTAGAAGCAGGCGTCCTTGAGGCGCACCTGGCCGGTTTCCGCCGGGTTGTCGCTGGACTGGCCCAGGGCAAGGCGCATCAGGTTCTGCCAGCCAGGCGGAGCGTCGCCGGGTTCGGTCAGGCTGTCACTGTCGGCTACCCAGTAGCAGCGACGGGCATCGTCCAGCTCGTCGCGAACGTCGTCGAAGGCGCCACGCAGCTCCTCGCCCACTACGAAATGCCGGGCCTTCACCAGCGTGAGGCTGTGGCTCAGCACCTTGCCACGCTGGGTGGTGTTCACCATCGCGGCGATGGCCCCCAGTTTGGTCAGGGCCCCGAGCACCGCCAGCACTTCGATGCGGTTCTCCAGCATTACCGCCACCACGCTGCCATGGGCTACACCTTCGGCCTTCAGGGCATAGGCCAGGCGGTTGCTCCAGGCATTGAACTCGGCATAGCTGAGCCGTCGCTGCTCGTCGATTACCGCCGGACGCTGCGGATACAACCGTGCTGCGCGCTCCAGGGCCCAGCCCAGGGAAAGCGCCTTCTCGCGGTTACGGATGCCGGTGTAGTAGAGGCCCAGCAGCATGCGCGGCAGGCGTGGCAGGTTGGCCGGCAGGCGGGCGATGAAACCCAGCGGGGAGATCAGTTCGGCTTGGCTCATGATTCTCGCGTGTTGTCGTTGGTGTACGCAGGCGTTTTCCCGACTCTAGAACGGGCGGCCAAACCCCACCATGACCCTGGCGCGGCGGGATGAAGGCAGATGGGCAAATCAGCGGAGGGGGAGAGATCTCTGTGGGGTCGAATGAATCCGCCCCCACAGGTGTGTTTCGCCAACCGGGGGTGTTCTCAATCCAGGAACAGGTCCGGCACCAGCGAGCCGCCTTGCGGGTCGTAGCGGTATTGCTCGAACTCGGTCTGGCCCTGTTCGCGCAGCAGCTCTTCGTCGATCAGCAGGCGGCCGGTAATGCTGCGGTCGGTGCTGGAGAGGATGGCGTGGGCTGCGTCTGCCATGATGGCGGGGGTGCGGGCGCGCTTGAAGGCGTCACGGCCACCCAGCTCGAACTCGATGGCGGCGGTGGCGATGATGGTTCTGGGCCATAGCGAGTTGACGCTGATGCCGTACTTCTTGAACTCATCGCTCATGCCGATGCTGAGCATGCTCATGCCGTACTTGGTGATGGTGTAGGGGCCGTGCTGGGCGAACCACCTTGGTGCCAGGTTGAGCGGCGGCGAAAGGTTGAGAATGTGGCCGCTGGCGCTTTGCTTCAGGTAGGGCAGGGCGGCCTGGCTGCAGACCATCACCGCGCGGGTGTTGATCTGATACATCAGGTCGAAGCGTTTGGGTTCCAGATGCTCGACGCCGGTGAGGCGGATGGCCCCGGCGTTGTTGACCAGGGCATCGATGCCACCGAAGTGCTCGGCGGCCTTGGCCATGGCCTCACGCACTGCGTTCTCGTCGCGCACGTCCAGTTGCAGGGGCAGGGCTTTGCCGCCGGCGGCTTCCACTTCATCTGCCACGCTGAAGATGGTACCCGCGAGCTTGGGGTGGGCTTCCGCGCTCTTGGAGGCGATGACGATATTCGCGCCGTCGACGGCGGCGCGCAGCGCGATCTCGCGGCCTATACCGCGGCTGGCGCCAGTGATGAACAGGGTTTTGCCGGACAGTGACATTGCAGTGCTCCTGGTTTTTGTTGTCATGGGGCCGCGATGCGGCCCTTGGCGAATGAACTTGCCCTTACAGGGCCTCTTCGACTTCCACCAGCAACTGACGGCTCTTGACCTGATCGCCGCGGGTGACCTGGACACGGCGGATCACCCCGTCCACGCCGGCTTTCAGCGGGTGCTCCATCTTCATGGCTTCCAGGACGACCAACAGCTGGCCCTTGCTGACCCGTTCGCCTTCGGTCACCAGCACCTCGACGATGGCGCCGTCCATCGGTGCCTTGACCATGCCCGAGCCGGCACCAGACTGGCCACCGGCCGGCTCGTGGGTGATGTCCTGAAGTTCCAGGTTGCCGTTGTGGCCGAAGAGCCAGAGTTGCTGTGCCTGTTGATGGTAGGCAACACGGCGGCGGATACCGTCCAGTTCCACCACCGCCCAGCGGCCATCGGTTCGCAGCAGACGGATGGCGATTTCAGCCTCGCCCACGTTGGCCAGCAGTTGTGGCTGCACGCCGGACTCCTGTACCGACAGCTCCACTTCGTGCTTCTGCTCGCCGTGACGCAGCACCAGGCGCCAGGGTGCGTTGCCGGAGCTGCGCCAGCCTGCCAGCCCGCCCTGGTGGGCGCTGGCCGATGCCGAGGCTTGGTAGAGCAGGGCAGCGGCGATGGCGAGTTCGCCCGGCGAGGCGGGTTGGCTGCTCAGGCTGGCATCGTTGCTGAATTCTTCGCCGATGAAGGCCGTGGTGGCGTTACCGGCGGCAAAGCTTGGGTGCTTGAGCAGGTTGGCAAGGAAACGCTGGTTAGCCTTGACCCCCAGCAATACGCAGTCCTCCACCGCCCGCGCCAGTTTGCGTCGGGCTTCATCGCGGGTGGCTCCCCAGGCGACGACCTTGGCCAGCATGGGGTCGTAGAACGGCGTAACGGCCTGGCCTTCCTCCAGCCCGTGATCGATGCGAATGCCGGGAAGCTCCGCCGGCTCCCACCGCAGCACATTGCCGGTCTGGGGCAAGAAGCCAGCAGCGGGGTCCTCGGCATAGAGACGAACCTCGATGGCGTGGCCGTCCAGGCGGATTTCATCCTGCTGCAGTGGCAACGGCTGGCCTTCGGCGACGCGGATCTGCCAGGCGACCAGGTCCTGGCCGGTGATCAGCTCGGTGACCGGGTGCTCCACCTGCAGGCGGGTGTTCATTTCCAGGAAGTAGAAGTCGCCGCTGGCATCCAGCAGGAACTCCACCGTACCCGCGCCGACGTAATTGACGGTGCGGGCGGCTTCGACGGCAGCCTTGCCCATCGCCTGGCGCAACTCGGGGGTCATGACCGGGCAGGGGGCTTCTTCGATGACTTTCTGGTGGCGGCGCTGCACGGAGCAATCGCGTTCGCCGAGATAGACCAGGTTGCCCTGCTGGTCACCGAACACCTGGATTTCCACGTGGCGAGGCTGCAGGACGGCCTTCTCCAGAATCAGCTCGGCGCTGCCGAAGGCGTTCTGTGCCTCCGAGCGGGCGGTACGAAGTTGTGTGGCCAGTTCTCCAGGGCCCTTCACCAGGCGCATGCCGCGTCCGCCGCCACCGGCGCTGGCCTTGATCATCAGCGGATAGCCGATGCGCTCGGCCTCGCGTGCCAGGGTGCTGTCGTCCTGTTCGGCGCCTTCGTAGCCGGGAATGCAGGGCACGCCGGCCTCCAGCATGGCCAGTTTGGAGAGGCGCTTGCTGCCCATCAGGTGGATGGCTTCCACCGTCGGGCCGATGAAGCTGATACCGGCAGCTTCGCAGGCACGGGCGAAGTCGGCGTTTTCGGAGAGGAAGCCATAGCCGGGGTGAATGGCGTCGGCGTCGGTCTTCTGTGCGGCACCGATGATGGCGTTGATCGACAGGTACGACTGACCGACCGGCGCCGGGCCAATGCAAACCGCTTCGTCCGCCAGCTGCACATGGCGCGCATCAGCGTCGGCCTCGCTGTAGACCGCGATCGTGCGGTAGCCGAGCGCTTGGGCGGTGCGCATCACTCTGCAGGCAATCTCGCCGCGGTTGGCGATCAGGATCTTGTTGAAGCTGGGCATGGACTGTTTCCCTCTCCCCAACCCTTTCCCGAAGGAAGAGGGGGCTGTTCGGTATGGGCGCTGGTTACTCGGCCCAGCTGGGTTTGCGTTTTTGCACGAAGGCCAGGGTGCCCTCGGTGCCTTCGGCGCCGGTGACGGCCAGGGCGAACTGCTCTGCTGCGCTGTCCAGCAGCGGGCCAATAGGCTCGCTTTCGGTGGCCAGCAACAGGGCCTTGGTCCGGGCGTTGGCGCCAGGGGCGCAGCGGCGAACCTGCTCGAGGCTTTCAGTCAGGCGCTGCTCCAGGGCGGCGCTATCGGCCTCGGCGAAGTGCACCAGGCCCAGGCGCAGGGCTTCGGAGCCGTCAAATCGCGCGGCGGTCAGGGCCAGACGGCGGGTTTGGGTCAGGCCGATGCGCTTGACCACGAACGGTGCGATCTGTGCCGGCAACACGCCGAGGCTGGTTTCCGGCAGGCCGAACTGGGCGCCTTGCAGGGCAATGGCGATATCCGAGACGCAGGCCAGGCCGAATCCACCACCGAGCACTGCGCCTTCCAACACCGCAATCACCACCTGGGGTTGTGCCTGGGCTTCCTCCAGCAGGCGGCCGAAGGCGCGGTTCAACGCCTGGTAGGCGGTACTGCCGGTCGCCCGCGCGCTGGCCATGTCCTTGATGTCGCCCCCGGCGCAGAAGTGGCCACCGGCACCGCGCAGCACCAAGGCACGCACATTGGCGTCATTGCGCGTGGCGGCCAGCACCTCGCGCAGTTCCTCGACCATGGCCAGGCTCATGGCGTTGCGGCTGTCCGGCCGGTTCAGGGTGACATGCAGCACGCCACCGGCCTGTTCCAGCAGCAGGGTTTCGCAGTTCGGCAATCCACTCATGCCGCTGTCCTCGTTGGTTCGTCCGTGGGCTGTAGGATGGGTGGAGCGGAGCGATACCCATCATGGGGCGATGGGTATCGGCGCGACGCGCCTCCACCCATCCTGCAGGCCTTCAGCCCTTTTTCTTGCCGGGCAGAATGCCCATCAGTTTGCAGATGATGCCGAGCATGATTTCGTCGGCGCCGCCGCCGATGGAAACCAGTCGCGTATCGCGGTAGGCGCGGGAGACGTGGTTGTCCCACATGAAGCCCATGCCGCCCCAGTACTGCAGGCAGGCGTCGGTGACTTCGCGGCCGAGGCGGCCGGCCTTGAGCTTGGCCATGGAGGCGAGACGGGTGACGTCCTTGCCGCTGACGTAGAGTTCCACGGCCTGGTAGACCAGCGCGCGCAGGGCTTCGATCTCGGTCATCAGCTCGGCCAGGCGGAAGTGGATCACCTGGTTGTCGATCAGCGGATTGCCGAAGGTCTTGCGCTCCTTGCAGTAGTCGATGGTGACGTCCACGCAGTGCTCCAGGCCCTTGATCATGTTGGCCGCGCCGAACATGCGTTCTTCCTGGAACTGCAGCATCTGCATCATGAAGCCGGCGCCCTCGTGGCCGATGCGGTAGCGCTGCGGCACGCGGACGTTGTCGAAGAACACCTGGGCGGTCTCGGAGCTGCGCATGCCGAGTTTGTCCAGATGGGCGCTGAGGGTGATGCCGGGGGTGTTCATCGGCACCATGATCAGCGACTTGTTGACGTGGGGCTTGTCGTCCGAGGTGTTGGCCAGCAGGCAGATGAAGTCGGCGCTGGGGGAGTTGGTGATCCACATCTTGCTGCCGTTGATCACGTAGTCGTCGCCGTCCTTGCGGGCGGTGGTCTTCATGCCCGCCACGTCTGAGCCGGCGCCTACTTCAGAGACCCCGATGCAGCCGACCATTTCACCGGTGATGGCCGGGCGCAGGAACTCCTCGCGCAGCTCATCGGAGCCGAAACGGGCCAGGGCCGGCGTGCACATGTCGGTCTGCACGCCGATGGACATGGGAATGCCACCGCAATGGATGGTGCCGAACTCTTCGGCTGCGACGATCGAGTAGCTGTAGTCCAGGCCCATGCCACCGAATTTTTCCTGCTTGGAAATGCCCAGCAGGCCCAGCTCGCCGGCCTTCCTGAAAATGTCGTGGATGGGGAAGCGGCCTTCTTTCTCCCACTGGTCGACGTGGGGGTTGATCTCCCTGTCGACGAAATTGCGCACCGTGCGGCGGAGTTCTTCGTGTTCCTGGGTGAAGATCATGTGTTGTTCTCCTTATCGAATCATCAGAACCGGGCCACGCCGAAGCTGTTGGCCTTGAGCGGGCGGGCGTCGGCCTCCGCGCAGATATCCAGCAGATAGCCCAGCAGCCGTCGGCTGTCACGGGGGTCGATCAGGCCGTCATCCCAGAGGTTGGCGGTTCCGTAGAGGGCGGTGGACTGGCTGTCGAGCTTCTGCGCGGTCATCTGTTCGAGCATGTCGAGCATCTTCGGGTCGGGCTCCTTGCCCTCCTTGGCATGCTTCTCCTCGGTGACGATGCGCAGCACCTTGCCGGCCTGGGCGCCGCCCATCACGGCCGTGCGGCTGTTTGGCCAGGCGAAGATGAAGCGCGGGTCCAGACCCCGGCCACACATGGCGTAGTTGCCGGCTCCGTAGGAACCGCCCACGACCAGGGTGAGTTTGGGTACACGGGCATTGGCAACGGCCTGGATCATCTTCGAACCGTGCTTGATCACGCCCAGCTGCTCGGATTCGGTGCCGACCATGAAACCGGTGGTGTTGTGCAGGAACAGCAGCGGCACGTTGGCCTGTTCGCACAACTGGATGAACTGCGCCGCCTTGGACGCACCTTGCGGCGTAATCGGGCCGTTGTTACCGATCAGGCCACAGGGCCGGCCTTCGATGCGCAGGTGGCCGCAGACGGTCTGGCTGTCGAACTCGTTCTTGAAGTCGAGGAACTCCGAGCCATCGGCGATGCGGGCAATGATCTCGCGCACGTCGTAAGGCTTCTTCGGGTCGGCCGGAACCACGCCCAGCAGCTCCTCGGTGCTGTACAGCGGTTCGTGCCATTCGGGCTTGGCGCGGACTGGCAGTTGGGCGTTCCAGGGCAGCATGGCGAGGATGTCGCGGGCCAGGCGCAGGCCATCGGCGTCGTTCTCCGCCAGGTATTCGGCAGTGCCGGCCACTTGCGCGTGCATCTCGGCGCCACCCAGTTCTTCGTCTGTGGCCACTTCACCCGTAGCCGCCTTGAGCAGGGGAGGGCCGGCGAGGAACATCTTGGCCTTGCCGCGCACCACGATGACGTAGTCCGACAGTCCGGGCTGATAGGCGCCGCCGGCAGTACTGGAGCCATGCACCACCGTGACCTGGGGGATGCCCATGGCGGAGATTCGCGCCTGATTGGCGAAGCCGCGAGCACCTTCGACGAAGATTTCCGCCGCGTAGTTGAGGTTGGCGCCGCCGCTTTCGGTGAGGGCCACCATCGGCAGCTTGTTCTCCATGGCGATCTGCTGCAGACGCAGCGTCTTCTTGAGCCCGGTGGGGGAGATGGTGCCGCCCTTGATGGCGCTGTTGCTGGCACTGATCAGGCAGCGGGTGCCGGCGATGTAGCCGATGCCGGCGATGATGCCGCCACCTGCTTGGGTGCCGTCCTTGTCGTCGTGCAGCTTGTAGCCGGCCAGGGAGCAGAGTTCGAGGAAAGGGCTGCCCGGGTCCAGCAGCAGGTTCAGACGCTCGCGGGGCAGGAGTTGGCCGCGCTTTTCGAACTTCGGCTTGGCCTCGGCCGCCTTGTCCAGCACCTTCTGTTCGATCTCGCGGAAGCTGGCGATGGCGGCCAACATGGCCTCGCGGTTCCTGGCGAAGTCTTCGCCCAGGGCGTCGAGTTCGGATTGGATCACGGCCATCATTCCTGGTCCTTCAGCACGTCGGGCAGATAGGCCCGGTGGAAGCCGTTGTAGGCCTTGCTCTGGCCGGGCCTGGCCTTGGCCAGCGGGAAGGCGCGGCTGCCCTGGCTAGCGGCGCCGTCGATGCGGATGGTGTTGCCACTGATGAAGGCGGCGCCGGGGGAGAGCAGGAAGACGATGGCAGCGGCCACTTCCGATTCGCTGCCGATGCGCTTGAGTGGTACGTGTTCGCGCAGGGTGGGGATGATGGCCTTGAAGGCGCCTTCGTAGGTGTCCATGCCGCTGGAGGCGATCCAGCCCGGTGCCACGGCGTTGACCCGCACCCCGGCGTAGCCCCACTCGATGGAGGCGGTCTTGGTGAAGTTCTCCATGCCGGCGCGGGCGGCGCCGGAATGGCCCATGCCGGGCATGCCACCCCACATGTCGGCCAGCATGTTGACGATGCTGCCGCCGGCCTTGCTCATGGCCTGGTTGAACACCTCGCGGGCTACCAGGAAGCCGCCCACCAGGTTGGTACGCACTACGGTCTCGAAGCCTTTCTGGCTGATCGAGGCGAGTGGGGCGGGGTATTGGCCGCCGGCGTTGTTGACCAGGTGGTGAATGGCGCCGCGCTCCGCCAGCACGGTAGCGACCATCGCCTTCACGGCTTCTTCGTCGCGAATATCGCAGGCCTGCCAACTGGCGCTGCCGCCGTCTTCGATGATCTCGCCAGCGGTCTTCTCCAGCTTCTCCGGCTTGCGACCGACCAGCACCACGTGGGCACCGAGGGCCGCCAGCTCATGGGCGGTGCAACGGCCGATGCCGCTGCCGCCGCCGGTGACCATGATGGTCTGGTCGCTGAACAGGCCGGGCTTGAATACCGAATCGTATGCCATGGATTGCGTCCTCAGAGGCTGTCGGCCAGGGCCTGGGGCACCGGCACCGGGAATTCCAGGAGTTGCTGGGCAAAGGCCTTGCCTTGCGGGTCGATGCGCAGGCTGGCGACACCGCCGCCACCCAGGGCGTTTTCCAGCAGGAAGTTCAGGCTATGGCTGCCCGGCAGGTACCAGCGCGCGACGCGCCCGAGCTGTGGGTCGAGCACGTGGCCCATCCAGTCGACCAGCGCTTCCGGTGTCAGGGCTTCGGCAATCCAGGGCAGGTACTCCGGCTTGCGCGCCATCACGCCGATATTGCTGTGGTTGCCCTTGTCGCCCGAGCGCGCCACCGCCAGTTTCACTAGAGGCACGCTGGCACTGGCCAGGCCATCGGCGGCAGGCGGTTGAAGGTCGTCGGCGAGGGCGGCGACGTCGAAGCCTTCCAGGTTTGGCAGGTCGCAGGGGCGGCGCTGGCCGTCCATTTCCACGTCCAGGTGGCAGGCGGCTTTGTCCACCAGGAAGGAGAACAGACGGATCACCGGGTAAACGGTGGGACGGCCGCCAACGATGCCGGTCAGGCCCGGCGCCATGCCGGTGGCAGCCTGGGCAATCTCGCGGGAGAAGAGCACCAGGGCATCCTTGCGGCTGTGACTGACGGCGATCTTGATCACCACCTCGCGGCTGTCCTGTCGCTGGCCATGGGGGCCGTAGGTGGCTTCACTGCCCAGCAGCTCGATGTTCACCTCGCGGTAGGGCCCCCAGCCGCGTTCGGCGAAGATTTCCTCGGTCTTGGCGATGATGGCGCGGCTGACCCGCTCGGCCTTCTTCACCGCATCAATGCCGGCCAGCAGGCAACTGGCCGTGCAACGGAAACCGTCCGGGTAGGTGGCGCTCACCTTGTATTGCGGTGTCGGCGGCAGGCCGCGGGCGCCGAGTACACGCACACGGTTCGGGCCGGCCTGCTCCAGGGTGACCCGGGTGAAGTCGCAGACCACGTCGGGGAGCAGGTAGGCGCGTGGGTCGCCGATCTCGTAGAGCATTTGCTCGCCGACCGAGAAAGGCGTGACCAGGCCGCCGGAACCATCCGGCTTGGTCACGCAGAAACTGCCATCGGCCTCGACTTCGATGATGGGGAAACCGATGTGTTCGTAATCCGGTACCGACTCCCAATCGGTGAAGTTGCCGCCGGTGCACTGGGCACCGCACTCGATCAGGTGACCGGCGAGGGCGGCCTGGGCCAGCTTGTCGTGATCGCTCCAGGCCCAGCGGAACTCATGAACGAGGGCGGCACTGACCACTGCGCTGTCCACCACCCGGCCGGTAATGACGATGTCGGCACCCTGTTCCAGGGCAGCCACTATGCCGGGCGCGCCCAGGTAGGCGTTCACCGAAACGCACATGGGCGGCAGCGGTGCGTCACTGAACATTTCGCGGATGCCGGACTTGGCCAGTTCGCCCAGCCTGGGCTGCAGGTTGTCGCCATGCAGCACGGCGATCTTCAGGGACACACCGGCCTTTTCGCAGGCGGCGGCCAGCGCGCTGGCGCAGGCCACCGGGTTGACCCCGCCGGCGTTACTGATCACGCGGACTTTCTTCTCCGCGATTGTTGGCAGCAGGGGGGCCAGGACCTCGACGAAGTCGGTGGCGAAGCCGGCATTCGGGTCCTTCAGGCGAGCACCAGCCATGATCGACATGGTGATCTCGGCCAGGTAATCGAAGACCAGGTAATCCAGCGTGGCGCCATGCACCAGTTGGGCGGCGGCAGTGGAGGTGTCGCCCCAGAAGGCAGAGGCGCAGCCGATGCGTACGGTTCTTGTCATTGGATTATTCCGCAGCACTGTGGGGTGATAGGTCGAACACTACCAAGCAAGCGCTTGGTTGAAAAGTCCCGGTTCAGTTCTTTTTTCGCCCGAGCGCTTGCTTGGGCGCATTGCCCAGCATAGATTTCGTTAATCAAGACAGAGACTTGCAGACCATTCTTAAGTTGGAGTGGCTGACTGCAGCGGGGATGCCAATGAGCGTTGACGATGAAAAAGCCCAAGCGGTGATGCACGAGCTGGTAGCCAGCGGCCAGATCACCGACCCCGAAAGCGCCCGTGGCAAGCTGTTGCAGACCGCTGCCCACCTGTTCCGCAGCAAGGGTTACGAGCGCACCACGGTGCGCGACCTGGCGAGTGCCGTGGGCATCCAGTCCGGCAGCATCTTCCATCACTTCAAAAGCAAGGATGAGATCCTCCGTTCGGTCATGGAGGAAACCGTCCTCTACAACACGGCGCTGATGCGCGCGTCCCTGGCCGACGCTAGTGACCTGCGCGAGCGGGTGCTGGCGCTGATTCGTTGCGAGCTGCAATCGATCATGGGCGGTACCGGCGAAGCCATGGGGGTGCTGGTGTACGAATGGCGTTCGCTGTCGGAAGAAAGCCAGGAATACATCCTCCAACTGCGTGACAGCTACGAACAGATCTGGCTGCAGGTGCTGGGCGAGGCGCGGGCCGAGGGCTACTTCACCGCTGATCCGTTCATCCTGCGGCGTTTCCTCACCGGTGCCCTGAGCTGGACCACCACCTGGTTCCGTCCGGAAGGACCGATGAGCCTCGACCAACTGGCCGAGCAGGCCTTGTCGCTGGTGATCAAGGACGCCTGACGGCAAACGTGAACTCTGTCACAGCCTGCGCGGCTGAACCTGGGTGGCTGTAACTTTAATCACGTACTCTGCGGCGCAGGGCCGTATCTGCAGGGAGCAGCGGTAGAGATGGAAGTTGGCAGGGGGTTGTCCCTGAAAGCCTTGTGGTACTCCGTAGTTCTGTTGGTTTCAGCGCCCGTGATGGCGTCGCAGACCGTCCAGGTCGCCGGCGCGCACTTTCCACCCTACGTAATCAAACCGGAATCGGCCGAGGCCAGTGGCTTGCTGCTGGACATGCTCGCGGCGCTCAATGAGTTGCAGGCGGACTACCGTTTCGTCGTGCGCCCCACTGCAATTCCACGGCGCTTCAAGGACTTCCAGGACGGGCGGATCGACCTGGCCGTGTTCGAGAATCCGGACTGGGGTTGGCAAGGCATTCCCGGGGCGCGGATCGACATGGGGCTGGAAGATGCGGAAATCTTCGTCGCCAAGGCCCAGCCGGAGCGCAGCCAGCACTACTTCTTCGAGCTGGCCGGTAAACGCCTGGCGCTCTACAACGGTTATCACTACGGTTTTGCGGGGTTCAATCCCGACCCTGAGTTCCTCCAGCGCGAGTTCAACGCGAAGCTCACCTATTCCCACGACAGCAATCTGAGAATGCTGCTGAAGGAGCGCGCAGACATCGCCCTGGTGACCCGTTCCTATTTCAACGCCTACCTGGAACAGAACCCGGAGCAGGCCGGCAGCTTCCTGGCCAGCGATCGGCTGGACCAGCGCTACCACCATTACGCCCTGCTGCGGCCTGGGGCCCCCATCACGGCGGCGCAGTTTTCCGCCTTGCTTGAAAGGTTGCGCGCCGGTGGACAGTTGCAGCAGATCTTCGGGCGCTATGGCATCGTAGTCAGGCCAGTCGCAGCGGATAGCTCAGCAACAGCAGATGGCAGAGATTGACGCCGAGGTGCAGCGCCACGGCCACCGCGAGCCGGCCGCTGTAGTGGAAGGCCAGGCCATATCCCAGGCCGGCTACCGCCGCCAGTAGGGCGAACAGCGGACTGAAGGGCAGGTGGACGGCGCCAAAAATTGCCGCGCTAAGCAGGACGCCGTTGCGAGCCCCCAGCCTGACGACCAGCGCCGGTTGCAGCAGTCCACGAAACACCAGCTCCTCCGCCAGCACCGTGGCCAGCAGATTGACTGCGAGCCATTCCCAGAGCATCGCCGGCCATTTCGGTTGCCAAGCTACCAGGCCAGTTGCCATGGCCAGCGCGGGTACCAGCAGCAGGGTTGCCAGTATCGCGAGCCACGCTCGCTGCGCGGAAGGTGCCGGCGGTGTCGGGCGGCCCAGCCACCAGGCGAGTAACGTCATACCCACCAGCAGCTTGTCCCAGGACAGGCGCAGGGCGTAGGGGGCTGCATCGGGGCTCAGGCGCTGCGGTTCGCCCAGAGGCAACGGGCTGAAGCCGGGCACCAGGTGGGCGGCCAGGGCTACGGAGGAGAGCAGGGTGACTGGCAGCCAGATCCATGCTGGCAGTTGGCGATCGGCGAGGACCCAGCCCGCATAGGCGACGCCCGCCAGCAGGGCGCTTACCTGCACGCCGCCCAGTCCTTGGCCGAGCGCGAGGACAATCAGCGGGAACAGCAGTTGCAGGTGAAGCGGCATGACGCTTCCTTGCGCTGATCCAGCGGTCCTTTGTTCGGGGGCGGGCACGGGGTCAGCGGTCCTTGGCGTCCTTGGCATCCATCTCGGCATTGCGCTCGCGGATGCGCTTGAGCTGCTCCTCCGTCAGCGGCAGTTTCTTCGCCGTGTCGCGCAACAGCATCAGGCTACCGACTATGGAGCCGATGGCCAGGACCAGTATCAGCCAGGCATACCAGGGCATGATCATCTCCAGTGGAAAGGGGCGTTACTGTATTCGATTGTGCGCGCCTTTCCACGTTCCCGAGAATCATCGATTCGCCAGCGCCGACTGAAGGAGGCCGCCGCTGGTTCAGCGGGCGCCGCAGCCGGTGGTCGCCTTCGACCGGGTGTCCAGCAGGCGCGCGCGGAGCGTGTCGTAGGTCCAGTTGAAGGCCAGGGTGTAAGGCAGGAAGAACAGCAACAGGCCGATATCCAGCAGGAAGGCCTCCACCAGTCCGATCGACAGCCACCAGGCCGCCAACGGAACCAGAGCCACGATCAGACCCAGTTCGAACAGCACGGCGTGGGCCAGGCGCACCGGTAGGGTGCGCTGGAAGCCAAGGCACCGCTGGGCCCGGTCGAACAGGCTGTTGAAGAGCATGTTCCAGAGCATCGCCACAGTGGAGAACATCAGGGTCAGCGCGCCCATGTGCGCCAGCGACTTGTCCAGCACCAGGGACAGCACCGGGGCAGTCAACAGGACGGCCAGGCCTTCGAAGGCCAGGGCGTGGAGTACCCGCTCCTTGAAGGACTTGTTCAGGGCGGTGGTGGTGGTCCGAGGCATGACGATCTCCAGGCTCCGTATGAAGGTATGGCCTGTATTCTCATCGGTTGTTGGGATAGGGTTAAGTTAGATGTCATCGGGAAAGCCGATATGAACTACTCGCCTGAATCACTTGAAGCCTTTGCCCAGGTCGTCTCCCTTGGCTCGTTCAGCGCCGCCGCGCGAAAGCTGGGCAAGAGCCAGTCCACCGTCAGTGAGGCCATTGCGCGGCTGGAAATCGACCTGGGGCTGACCCTCTTCGACCGAAGCAGCCGCCAGGCCCAACTGACCGATGCTGGACGCGCCCTGCTGGGGCGGGTCGAGGCAATTCTTGCGGCGTCAGATCGCTTGCAGCATGCGGCGGCTCAACTCGCTGGAGGATTGGAGCCCCGCGTCAGCCTCGCGCTTTCGGATGCCTACCAGTCGACGCAGTACGAGGAACGCCTGGCTGAGCTGGATCAGCGCTACCCCGATCTCGAGTTCGAATGCCTGATCGCCGAGGATCGCGATGTGATCGAACTGGTTGCGCAGGGGCGCGCCACGCTGGGGTTGCTGGCCGCTCAGGGCAGCTACCCGCCAGAGCTGGGCTCGGCGATGGTGGCCGAGCGCGCTGACTTCGGACTGTTCGTGGCCCTTGACCATCCCCTGGCGCAGCGGGTGGATGTGCGCGTGAGCGACCTGTCCGGATGGCGCTTGTTGCGCCTGAACACCCTGGGTGATGCCGTGGCGGTTGACGATGGTCTGCCGGACAGCAGCGGGCGCTGCTGGTCGGCGCCGAGCTACCTGATGTTGCTGGAAATGGCCATCCAGGGATTCGGCTGGGCGGAGTTGCCGCGCTGGCTGGTCAGCGGCTACGCCAACGGGCGCCTGAAGGAGCTGCAGGTACCCGGTTGGCCGCGCAGCCAGGCGGTGGATGTGGTCTGGTCCCGGCAGCGCCCACTGGGCCCGGCGGCAAGCTGGTTGCTGGAACGGCTGTTGGGCCGATAGGCTGGCCGTGGAAACGGCGCGCCGGACCGGGCGCATCGATCAAGGAGGACTTCGTGCAGATACCCGTCACTATCCAGGCCGGCTTGTGGGGCTGGCTGGCCGCTAGCAGCCTGCTCATTGGAGCCGCCATTGGTTTCTTCACCAAGCTGCCGCAGAAGGTGGTTGCCTCGATCATGGCCTACGGCAGTGGGGTGCTGATTGCCGCGCTGTGTTTCGGCCAGATCCCGGAGGCCGAACGCCTTGGCGGACTCTGGCCGACTCTGGGCGGTTTGCTGGCCGGTGGCATCGTGTTCGTCCTGGCCGACCAGTACATCGATCACCTGGAGCAACATCACCGCAGCAAGGCTGCGAATGGTGGAAACGGCATGGTCGCCTTGCTGATAGCCGTCGGTGCCTTCCTGGACGGTATCCCCGAGTCCTTTGGCCTGGGACTGGGCCTGCTGGACGGTGGTGAGGTCAGCCTGCTGATGCTGGTGGCCATTTTCCTTGCCAACCTGCCCGAGGGGTTGGCCAGCGCCGCTGGCCTGCGCGAGGAGAAGCGTAGCGGCTGGCTGGTGTTCGGCCTCTGGGGTGTCATCGCGCTTTTGTCGGGTTTGGCTGCCATGGCCGGGCCGGGGCTATTCGCCGGGCTGTCGCCGACCTGGCTGGCTTTCGCCCTGGGATTCTCGGCGGGGGCCGTGCTTTGCATGCTGGTGGACACACTGCTTCCCGAAGCCTTCGAGAGTACCCACGCCTGGACCGGGCTGATCACCTTGGCCGGATTCATGACAGCCTTCGCGCTGGACCACATCGTGTAAGGCAGCGGCGCGCGTTGGCTTCCGCTACAATGCGCGCCGTTTCCGATTCGTATGAGATTGCCCCATGTCCGCCTGTCAGACGCCGATCATTGTCGCCCTCGACTTTCCCACCCGTGACGCTGCCCTGCGGCTGGCCGACCAGTTGGACCCCAGGCTGTGCCGGGTCAAGGTGGGCAAGGAGCTGTTTACCAGCTGCGCTGCGGAAATCGTCTCGACGTTGCGTGATCGGGGTTTCGAAGTCTTCCTTGACCTGAAATTCCACGACATTCCCAACACGACTGCCATGGCGGTGAAGGCTGCTGCCGAGATGGGTGTGTGGATGGTCAACGTCCATTGCTCAGGTGGCCTGCGCATGATGGCGGCCTGCCGTGAAACCCTGGACAAGTTCAACGGGCCCAAGCCGCTACTGATCGGTGTGACTGTGCTGACCAGCATGGAGCGCGAGGACCTGGCCGGCATCGGTCTGGACATCGAGCCCAAGGAGCAGGTGCTGCGCCTGGCAGGCCTGGCCGACAAGGCCGGCATGGACGGCCTGGTGTGTTCGGCCCAGGAAGCCTCGGACCTCAAGGCTGCCTATCCGCGCCTGCAACTGGTGACTCCGGGTATCCGTCCGGCCGGCAGCGCCCAGGACGACCAGCGCCGCATCCTCACGCCGCGCCAGGCCCTGGATGCCGGTTCCGACTATCTGGTGATCGGCCGCCCGATCAGCCAGGCCGCCGACCCGGCCAAGGCCCTGGCCGCTGTCGTGGCCGAACTGGCCTGACGTCGTTGGTGCGCTGCCCTGGCAGGCAGCGCACTATTTGCGCCGATCAACGCACTTTCAGCACAAGTTTCCCGAAGTTCTCCCCGCTGAACAGCTTGCCCAGGGTTTCCGGGAAAGTTTCCAGCCCGCTCACCACGTCCTCCTTGCTCTTCAGTTCGCCGCTGGCCAGCCAGCTGGCAATGTCCTTGACCGCCTCGCCGAAGCGCGGTGCGTAGTCGAACACCACCATGCCTTCCATGCGCGCGCGGTTCACCAGCAGCGCCAGGTAGTTGGCCGGTCCTTTCACTGCTTCCTTGTTGTTGTACTGGCTGATGGCGCCGCAAATGACGATGCGTGCCTTGCGGTTGATGCGGGTGAGCACGGCATCGAGGATATCGCCGCCAACGTTGTCGAAGTAGACATCCACGCCCTTGGGGCATTCGCGCTTGAGCGCGGCGTGGAGGTTTTCGGCCTTGTAGTCGATGGCACCGTCGAAGCCCAGTTCTTCCACCAGATAACGGCATTTGTCGGCGCCGCCGGCAATACCCACAACGCGGCAGCCCTTGATCCGAGCGATCTGCCCGGCCACTCCGCCCACCGCCCCGGCGGCACCGGAAATCACCACGGTTTCTCCAGCCTTGGGCTGGCCCACGTCGAGCAGGGCGAAGTAAGCGGTCATGCCGGTCATGCCAAGAGCGGACAGGTAGAGGGGCAGCGGCGCCTGGTTGGGGTCCACCTTGTGGAAGTCGCGCGGCTCGCCGAGGAAGTAGTCCTGCACGCCCACCACGCCACAGACATGGTCGCCTACCTGGTAATCGGGGTGCTGAGACGCCACCACCCTGCCTATGCCCAGGGCGCGCATCACCTCGCCAATCGCGACGGGGGGGATGTAGGAGCGGGCGTCATTCATCCAGCCACGCATGGCCGGGTCCAGGGACAGGTAGAGGTTCTCCACCAGTACCTGGCTGGGGGCGGGTTCGCCTGTCGGGGTTTCCACGTAGGAAAAGGTGTCGCGGGTGGCCGGGCCGACCGGTCGCTGGGCGAGGAGGAACTGGCGGTTGAGCTGGGACATGGCAGGAACTCCGAAAGGGAAAGCTCTGGTGATAGTCGCGCGGGGCGGCAGTGGCAAGTTCGGTGGCGGGGCGGAATGTGCCGTCATCCATGTCAATGATTCAGTGGTCTGGCTTTCATCAGTGGGCTGGATGGTGTGTCCACCAGAGCCTTGATGATGCTGACGCCGTGCCATGGCGGATGACTAGACTGCGCTGCAGTTTCCATTCCCGTCGAGGATGCACAGATGAGCATGAAGTTCTCCGGCCAGGTTGCCCTGGTAACCGGCGCTGCCAACGGTATCGGTCGCGCCACTGCCCTGGCGTTCGCCGCCGAGGGCCTGAAGGTGGTGGTTTCCGATGTGGATGTCGCCGGTGGTGAAGGCACCGTGGAGTTGATTCGTGCCGCCGGTGGCGACGCGCAGTTCATCCGCTGTGACGTGACCCGCGACGCGGAGGTCCAGGCGCTGATGGAGGGCACCGTAGCCGCCTATGGCCGTCTGGATTACGCCTTCAACAACGCCGGCATCGAGATCGAGAAGGGTAAGTTGGCCGAGGGCAGTGAGGCGGAGTTCGACGCCATCATGGGCGTCAACGTGAAGGGCGTCTGGCTCTGCATGAAGCACCAGATCCCGCTGTTGCTGGCCCAGGGGGGAGGCGCCATCGTCAACACCGCGTCGGTGGCGGGCTTGGGCGCGGCGCCGAAGATGAGCATTTATGCGGCTTCCAAGCATGCCGTGATCGGGCTGACCAAGTCGGCGGCCGTCGAGTATGCAAAGAAGAAAGTGCGGGTGAATGCCGTGTGCCCTGCAGTGATCGACACCGATATGTTCCGCCGCGCCTACGAGGCAGACCCGAAGAAAGGCGAGTTCGCCGCGGCCATGCACCCGGTGGGACGCATCGGCAAGGTGGAGGAAATCGCTGCGGCGGTGCTCTACCTCTGCTGCGATGCGGCCGGTTTCACCACTGGCCACGCGCTCGCGGTGGATGGTGGAGCTACCGCGATCTGAAGCAGCTGTTGGGGAATTTCAATTCGCTCACAACGAGCAAAAGAGAAAGGCGCCAATCGGCGCCTTTCTTCATTTGTCCTTGCCGCTGTCCACGTTGAGGATCAACAGCGTCAGCACGCCGGCGATCAGGCCCCAGAAGGCCGAGCCGATGGACAGCAAGGTCATGCCCGAGGCGGTGACCATGAAGGTGATCAGCGCCGCCTCGCGCTCCTTGGGTTCCTGCATGGCGGCAGTCAGGCCGTTGCTGATGGATCCGAACAGCGCCAGGGCGGCGATGGATAGCACCAACTCCTTGGGCAGGGCGGCGAACAGCGCTGCCAGGGTCGCGCCAAAGGTACCGGCGATACCGTAGAAAATCCCGCACCAGACCGCGGCGGTGTAACGCTTGCTGCGGTCCTCGTGGGCATGGGGGCCGGTGCAGATGGCGGCACTGATGGCCGCCAGGTTGATGCCGTGGGAACCGAAGGGCGCCAGCAGCAGTGAGGCGATCCCCGTGATCGAGATCAGCGGCGAAGCCGGCACCTGGTAGCCGTCGGCGCGCAGCACGGCAATGCCGGGGATGTTCTGCGAAGCCATGGCGACGACAAACAGCGGAATGCCGATGCTGATCACCGCCGTGACAGAGAAGTCAGGCGTCGTCCAGACAGGTTCCGCCAGGGCGAACTCGAAGCCGCTGAAATTCAGCAGGCCCAGCGCAGCCGCCACCACGCAGCCCACCAGCAGTGCCACCAGCACGGAATAGCGGGGTTGCAGGCGCTTGAACACCAGGTAGCTGAAGAACATCGCCAGCACCAGGGCGGTGCGATGTTGGGCTGCGATGAAGATTTCGCTGCCAATCTTGAACAGGATGCCGGCCAGCAGGGCGGCGGCCAGCGAGGCGGGCAGGCGCCGCATCAGGCGCTCGAAACCACCGGTCAGCCCCACCAGCGCGAGCAGCGCGGCGCAGACGATGAAGGCGCCGATCGCCTCGCCGTAACTCACGCCGGGCAGGCTGGTAATCAGCAGGGCTGCACCAGGCGTGGACCAGGCGACGACTATGGGCGTGCGGTAGCGCAGCGACAGGCCGATGGTGGTCAGGGCCATGCCGATGGACAGGGCCCAGATCCAGGAGGAAATCTGCGCATTGCTCAGGCCCGCGGCCTGCCCAGCCTGGAACATCAGCACCAGGGAGCTGGTGTAGCCGGTGAGCATGGCGATGAAGCCCGCCACCACGGCCGAGGGCGACGAGTCGGCCAGGGGACGCAGGCGCGGCGGGTTGGCCGGGGTTTCCGAAGTGGGGGTCATCAGATCTTTCCGTGCGCGTCGGCCAGGATGGGGTAGAGCGAGGCTACCAGCAGCAGGGCCATGCCGATGTTGAACAGGCGCAGTATGCGCGGTTCGGCCAGCCAGCGGCGCAGCAGGCTGCCGGCCACGGTCCAGAGTCCGACGCTGGGGCAATTCACCAGGGCGAATAGCGCGGCGATCAGTACCACGTTGACGACGAAGTTCTCCTGCGGGGTGTAGGTGGTGATGGCGCCTATCGCCATGACCCAGGCCTTGGGATTGACCCACTGGAAGGCGGCGGCCTGGAGGAAGGTGAACGGCTTCGGTCGTTTTTCAGTGCTGTCCGCATCCGGGGCGCCCGAGCCGGCGATTTTCCAGGCGAGGTAAAGCAGGTAGGCGGCGCCGATGTAGCGCAGTGCGATGTACAGCTCGGGAACCTGCTGGAAGACCTGGGACAGGCCCAGGCCCACGGCCATCACCAGGATCATGAAGCCGATACTGATACCGAGCATGTGCGGCACGCTACGGCGCACGCCGAAGTTCACACCCGAGGCGAGCAGCATCATGTTGTTGGGGCCGGGCGTCACGGAGGTGACGAAGGCAAAGAGGATGAAAGCGAAGATCAGTTCCAGGCTCATGGCGGTCACCTTGTCGTTGTGTCCGCAGACTAAAGCCAGGCACTGTGCAACGTCCCGATACAGCAATGCGCGCGTTGAGCATTACAGTCGATTGGCACCCTGCAGATCAGCGGCTACTGTGATGCTTTTGCTGCCTGGAGCCATGCACATGGATGAGAACCCCTATGCCGCCCCGCGGGTGGATCTGGTGGAAGAAGCAGGACCGCGGCAGATGAGCGGCTGGACGCCCGGCCATCTCAGGCTGCTCGCCTGGCTGAGCCTGGTCTGTGCGGTGAGTACGCTCATTCTGACCGGACTTGCTGTGGCCGCCGGCGCTACCGAAGACCCGCTGATGACCAACCTGTCCGACTGGTTCGGCGTGGCCATGACCCTGCTGGGCTGTTACCTGCTGATCCGTTTCAAGCTGTTCGCCGAGGCGCGATTCTCGGCCGAGGGGCTGGCGCCGCCGGTCTGGGCAGTGATCATCGGCAGCCTGGTGATCGAGGCGCTGGGCTTTCTGATAGGCGATGCCAGTACCCAGCCGGGCTGGCCGATGTTGTTCTACTTCGGTCTGGTGGCCATGCTCGGCGCCCTGACCGCCTGGTTGGGCGTGCGCCTGCTCAAGGTGCAGAACGCCTATCCGGCGTTGCGGGTCATGGGATGGCTGGACCTGGTGGGCGGCATCATGATGGCCACTATCGTCTTGATGATGCTCGGCCTACTGCCGCTGATCGCCAGCAACGTGGCACTGATGCTGGTGTTTTTCCGCGGTGCGCGGGAACTGGAGCCTGCTGCCTAACCTTCCGCGTCTTCGTTCTGCCTTGCGGTGCAGAGCGCCTGGTTGACCTCCAGCCAGCCGCGCACCGCTTCTTCCCCGGCTTCGCCAAAGGCGCGCTGCAACAGGCGCGCCTGTTCCCGGCGCAAGGCCTGTTCCAGCTTCGCACCTTCTACGGTGAAACCCAGCTGGCGCTTACGCTTGTCATCGATGGCGGCGACGCTCTCCACCAGCTTCATCTCGATCAGCTGCCGCAAAGGGGTGTTCAGCGCCTGCTTGGTTACCCCCAGGTAGCCGAGCAGTTCCTTGACGCTCAAGCCGGGATACTTGGCGATGAAGAACAGGATGCGGTGATGCACTCGCGACAGTCCGCGGCGGGCGAGAATTTCGTCCGGCTTGCTGGTGAAGGCCTGGTAGCCGAAGAAGAACGCTTCCATGGCTGCTTGCTGAACGGCGGAGTTTTTCAGGTCAAGCATATTGACGTATCTGTGGCGGTCGTCGTAGTTTCGGTCAAGCAGTTTGACTTAATTTCCTCGCTTCCGCACCCGGTGACAATCCATGGCCTTCTCTGAACGCATCGCCCGCCTGAAAAGCTCCCTGATCCGCGAAATCCTTGCCGCCGCCCAGCGTCCGGAAGTGATGTCCTTCGCCGGAGGCTTGCCAGCCGAGCCAATGCTGCCGAAGGTCGACTGGGCAGAGATGCCGGCGAGCATGGGCCAGTACGGCATGAGCGAAGGCGAGCCAGCGCTGCGTGAAGCCATCGCCGCCGAAGCGCGTGCTCTCGGCGTGCCCTGCGAGGCGAGTCAGGTACTGATTGTCAGCGGCTCCCAGCAGACCCTGGACCTGGCCTCCAAGCTGTTCATCGATCCGGGCACCGAGGTGCTGCTGGAAGCACCGACCTACCTGGCGGCCCTGCAGGCATTCCAGCTGTTCGGTGCCGATTGCATCGCCGTACCCCAGGAAGCCGACGGTCCCGAGATCGCTGCCCTGCGCCAGCGCCTGGAGCGGCACAAGCCGTCCTTCGCGTATCTGATCCCGACTTTCCAGAATCCGTCCGGCACGCGCTACAGCGAGGCCAAGCGTGACGCGGTCGCCGCGCTGCTGGACGAGTTCGGCGTGACCCTGATCGAAGACGAGCCCTACCGTGAGCTCGTATTCGACGAAAGCAGCGCCACCCCCATCGTCAGCCGCCTGAAGAAGGCCAGCTGGATCTACACCGGTACTGTGTCCAAGACCCTGCTGCCTGGGCTGCGTGTGGGCTTCCTGATCGCAACGCCGGACCTGTTCCCGCACCTGCTGCGCCTGAAACAGTCTGCCGACCTGCATACCAACCGCATCGGCCAGTGGCAGGCGCTGCAATGGTTCGGCACCGAGCAGTACCGCCAGCATCTGGCCGAACTGCGTGATTTCTATCGTGCGCGTCGCGACTCCATGCAGGCTGAGCTGGAGGAACACTTCGGCGAGCTGGCCACCTGGGAAATCCCGCAGGGCGGACTGTTCTTCTGGCTGACCCTGAAACAACCACTGGACACCCGCACCCTGCTCAAGCCGGCGCTGGAGCAGAACGTCGCCTTCATGCCGGGCGAGCCGTTCTTCATCGATCCGGACAAGCACCCGGGCCATCTGCGCCTGAACTTCAGTCACGTGGCACCTGAGCGTCTCGGCGAAGGTCTGAAGCGTCTTGCTGGCGTCATTCGTCAGGCCCAGGCAGCCGAAGCTGCCTGATCACAGGGGAGGAGAGCGATGTACAAGGTTTACGGCGACTACAAATCCGGCAACTGCTACAAGGTCAAGCTGACCCTCAACCTGCTTGGCCTACCGTATCAGTGGGTGCCGGTGGACATCCTCAAGGGTGAAACCCAGAGCCCCGAGTTCCTGGAAAAGAACCCCAACGGCAAGATCCCGGTCCTGGAGCTGGAAGACGGCACCACCCTCTGGGAGTCCAATGCCATCCTGAACTTCCTTGCCGACGGCAGCGACCTGCTGCCCGCCGAGCCACGTCTGCGCACCCAGGTGCTGCAGTGGCAGTTCTTCGAACAGTACAGCCACGAGCCATACGTGGCCGTCGCGCGCTTCATCCAGCTCTACCAGGGCATGCCGGAAGATCGCCTGGAGGAGTACAAGGTTTGCCAGGTGCGCGGGCATAAGGCCTTGAAGGTGATGGAGAAGCAGCTGCAGCGTACGCCGTATCTGGTGTGTGACCATTACTCCATTGCCGACATCGCGCTGTACGCATACACCCATGTGGCCCACGAAGGCGGTTTCGACCTGTCCGGCTATCCGGCGATTCTTGCCTGGATGGAGCGCGTGGCCAGCCATCCGCGTCATGTGGGCATGTTCGATTGAGGTCCTCTCAGCAGCGACGAAGCCGGCGTAAGCCGGCTTTTTCGTGATGGCGGGTCTTCCGGGCCTGTACTAAGTTGGACGCTTCAGCCCGCCAACGAGCGCAATCCGGAGTGTCGCCCATGAAATACCGAGGCAGTTGCCATTGCGGGAAGATCGCCTTCGAGGTCGAGGGCACCCTGGAACAGGCCATGGAGTGCAATTGCTCGCTGTGCAGCCGGCGCGGCTACCTGCTCTGGTTCGTCCCGCGAGAACAGTTGAGGCTCTCTACACCGGAGTCCGACCTGTCCACCTACCGCTTCAACCGCATGCATATTGCCCATCACTTTTGCGCCCACTGCGGCTGCGCGCCCTATGGCGAAGCCAGCGATCCCAAGGGTAAGGCCATGGCGGCCGTGAACGTGCGCTGCCTGGAAGATGTCCCGCTGGACAATCTCAAGGTGGTGAAGGTCGACGGGAAGAGCTTCTAGCCCGGATGCCTTCGCGCAGAGCGCAGAAACGAAAAAGCCGGCTGGCGCCGGCTCTTTCGTGGGGATGGAAACTCAGTTGTTGATCAGGCTGAGGAATTCGCTGCGGGTGGCGGCGTTTTCACGGAACTCGCCGAGCATCACCGAAGTGACCATCGAGGAATTCTGCTTTTCCACGCCGCGCATCATCATGCACATGTGCTGGGCCTCGATGACCACGGCCACGCCGAGGGCGCCGGTGACCTGCTGAACGGCTTCGGCGATCTCGCGGCTGAGGTTTTCCTGGATCTGCAGGCGGCGCGCGAACATGTCGACGATGCGGGCGACCTTGGACAGGCCCAGCACCTTGCCGTTAGGAATGTAGGCCACGTGGGCCTTGCCGATGAACGGCAGCAGGTGGTGTTCGCAGAGCGAGTACAGCTCGATGTTCTTCACCAGCACCATTTCGCTGTTATCGGAGCTGAACAGGGCGCCGTTGGTGACTTCTTCCAGCGTCTGCTGGTAGCCGCGGCAGAGGTACTGCATCGCCTTTGCGGCACGCTTCGGGGTATCGAGCAGGCCTTCGCGGGAAACGTCTTCGCCGAGCTGGCCGAGGATCGCGGTGTAATGCTGTTCCAGGGACATGGAAATTCCTGTGGGGATTTACGCAAAAGCGCAGGGTAGGGCGCGAACGGGCGGCTGGCAAGGGTGGGTTGCGCTGAAGGCCTGTCTTGACGCCGGGTGTTTTACTCGTCGCGGCCGTCCAGCATGGTTCGGCGCAACATCACATAGACCGCGCCAGTTCCGCCGTGCTTCGGCAGGCAGGACGTGAAGCCCAGCACCTGCGGGTGCTGGCGCAGCCAGGTATTGACGTGGCTCTTGATCAGCGGGCGCTTGCCGTCCAGGCGTGCCGCCTTGCCGTGGGTTACGCGTACGCAGCGCACTTCGAATCGGGTGGCTTCGGCGATGAAATCCCAAAGGGTTTCGCGGGCCTTCTCCACAGTCATGCCGTGCAGGTCGAGACTGCCGTCGAAGCCGATCTGACCCTGCTTGAGTTTGCGCATCTGGCCTTCCTGAACGCCGTCGCGGGCCCAGTGCAGCTCGTCTTCGGCACCGACGTCGATGACGAACTGATCGGACAGGCCGTCGACCTTGACGCTGGCGACGCTCAGGGTGGCGTTCTGCCTGCGGTTGGCCAGCTGTTTGTGGTCGGCGCGTACCTTGCCGGTATCGGCGCGATCATTCCGGATGCGCTTCACGCCGCGCATCTGTTCGGCAAACAGGGAGCTATCGTCGTCTACTTGGGCGTTGTCGTGGGTATCGTCTTGCATACTGGCCTCCGCGAAGGGCGGCTAGTTTACCCAAATACCCCGTGTGGGGCTCAGTCGCGTTTCTTCATGAGGTGAGGTGACATGCTCAGGCCGTTGCGGCGTCGGGACCACCGTCGACAGAGGCGCCAGGCGAGTACGCCGATCCAGAGAAAGAGCAGGCCGAAGAGCAGCAATACGATCGCCGCACCGGTGCTGTCGTTGAGGGGGCCGAGGGCGGGCGGGCGGCCAAGGAG
>NZ_SCOK01000030.1:0-71309 GCF_005502555.1 Pseudomonas sp. D(2018) | reverse complement strand
GCCCATGAAGCGGCGTTTGCGCGGATGCAGCAGCGGATGCAGGCGCATCCGGAGATGATGGTCAGGCGCCGATCCATCGTCGAACACCCCTTCGGCAACCTGAAGCAGTGGATTCTGGGCAACGGCCGCTTCCTGCTCCGCCAGTTGCAGGGCGCACGCACGGAAATGGCCCTGGCGGTAAACGCCTACAACCTGAAACGGGCCCTCAACGCGCTGGGCGCCCGTCGGTTGATCGAGCTGATGGGATAAATCCCGCTCCTCGCTTTCGATTACCCAGAAACACCAACGCCCCGAACCAGTCGGGGCGTTGGCTTGGCCTGCACTCAGGGAGTTTTCACACGGCCTGTTTAGAGCGGCCTTTTTCTTTGGGAGAGCAGGAGCGTCGTGTTACAGAGCGCCACCGACGCTTAACAAAACATAACGTCCCGCCGATTGTGCAGGCTTTCCAAAGCTGGCTAGGATTAGGGCGCTGCCTCCCTGGGTAGCGCCACCTATAACAATAAGGGGAAAGGTGTATGAGTGAGCCCGTCATGCGGCGCACCCCGTCTGGCCTTGCCGTGGATAGCCTCGACAAGCCGACGTTCCGCTTCCACTCGCCGCTGGCCAAAGCGCTCTCGCTGTTCAGTGTGCTATCCGTCCTTGCTGTAGCCGCTGCGCCCATTACCGCATCCGCGCTGGCCGCTGATGCTCCCGTCCTCTCCATCGAATCGCCCAAGGCCGTGAGCAGCCTGCTGCTCGATGTCGCCCACGCCGGCAAGCGCCTGGTGGCTGTTGGTGACCGTGGACACATTCTCTATTCCGATGACAACGGCAAGTCCTGGACCCAGGCCAAGGTGCCTACCCGCCAGATGCTCACCGCTGTCTATTTCGTCGATGACAAGAAAGGCTGGGCCGTTGGCCACGACTCGCAGATCCTCGTCAGCGAGGACGGCGGCGCGTCCTGGAGCCTGCAGTTCGAAGATCTGCAGCGCGAAGCACCTCTGCTGGACATCTGGTTCAAGGATGCCAATACCGGCTTTGCCGTGGGCGCCTACGGTGCCTTGCTGATCACCCAGGACGGTGGCAAGAACTGGGAAGATGTCAGCGACCGCCTCGACAACGAAGACCAGTACCACCTCAATGCCATCGCCGCCGTGAAAGACACCGGTCTGTTCGTGGTGGGTGAGGCGGGCAGCATGTTCCGTTCCGCCGACTGGGGTGAGACCTGGGAGCGCCTCGAAGGCCCGTACGAGGGTTCGCTGTTCGGCGTCCTCGGAACTGCCGAGCCGGGCGTGGTGATCGCCTATGGCCTGCGTGGCCACCTGTTCCGTTCCGCGGATTTCGGCAGCACCTGGGAAACCGTGCCGCTGAAGACCAGCAACGGCGAACTGGAGTTCGGCCTGTCCGGCGGCGCGCTGCTGCCCGATGGCAGCCTGGTGGTGGTCGGACATGGCGGCAGCGTGCTGAAGAGCACCGACAATGGCCGTAGCTTCGCAGTGGTGAACCGCAGCGATCGCATGTCGCTGGCCAGTGTCATCGCCGACGAGAAAGGCAACCTGATCCTGGTGGGACAGGGCGGTGTGCGCGTAGCGTCACCGACCGGCGCCGAGCTGGGCCAACTATAAGAAAAGGCGGAGAGTTTCGATGAGTACCCATCACCAGGACAAGGCGACCTTCCTGGAGCGCCTGATCTTCAACAACCGGCCGGCAGTGATCGTCATCTGCCTGCTGGTCAGCGTTTTTCTCTTCTGGCAGGCCATGCAGGTGCGGCCGTCTACCAGCTTCGAGAAGATGATTCCGCTGCATCATCCCTACATCCAGAAGATGCTCGAGCATCGCAATGACCTTGCCAACCTTGGCAACACCGTTCGTATCTCGGTGGAAGCGGTCAACGGCGACATCTTCTCCAAGGAGTACATGGAGACCCTGCGGCAGATCCACGACGAGGTGTTCTACATCTCCGGTGTGGATCGTTCCGGCCTGAAGTCCCTGTGGAGCCCGAGCGTTCGCTGGACCGAAGTGACCGAGGAAGGCTTTGCCGGCGGCGAGGTCATCCCGCAGACCTACGACGGTTCCCCGGATAGTCTGGAAGAGCTACGCAACAACGTACTCAAGTCCGGCCAGATCGGCCGCCTGGTCGCCAACAACTTCAAGTCGAGCATCATCGATGTGCCGCTGCTGGAGTCCTATCCGGACCCGAACGACCAGGGCAAGCTGCTGAAGCTGGACTACCGCCAGTTCTCCCATGAACTGGAAGAGAAGATCCGCGACAAGTATCAGGCCCAGAACCCCAATGTGAAGGTCCATGTCGTGGGCTTCGCGAAGAAGGTGGGTGACCTGATCGACGGCCTGATCATGGTGGTGATGTTCTTCGGCATCGCCTTCCTGATTACCCTGGTGCTGCTCTACTGGTTCACCTGGTGTATCCGCAGCACCATCGCCGTGCTCATCACCACGCTGGTGGCAGTGGTCTGGCAGTTGGGGCTGATGCACAGCGTGGGCTTTGGCCTCGACCCGTACTCGATGCTGGTGCCGTTCCTGATCTTCGCCATCGGTATTTCCCACGGCGTGCAGAAGATCAACGGTATCGCCCTGCAATCCAGCGACGCCGACAACGCCCTGACCGCTGCGCGGCGGACGTTCCGCCAGCTGTTCCTGCCGGGCATGATCGCCATCCTCGCTGACGCCGTGGGCTTCATCACCCTGCTGATCATCGATATCGGAGTGATCCGCGAGCTGGCCATCGGCGCCTCCATCGGTGTGGCGGTGATTGTGTTCACCAACCTGATCCTGCTGCCGGTCGCCATCTCCTATGTCGGCATCAGCAAGAAGGCCATCGAGCGCAGCAAGAAGGACGCGGTGCGTGATCATCCGTTCTGGCGCCTGCTGTCCAACTTCGCTCATCCGGTTGTTGCACCGATCTCCGTGGTCATCGCCCTGATCGCCTTCGGTGGCGGCCTGTGGTACGGCCAGAACCTGAAGATCGGCGACCTCGACCAGGGCGCTCCGGAACTGCGTCCGGACTCGCGTTACAACCAGGACAACAACTTCATCATCAACAACTACTCCACCAGCTCCGATGTGCTGGTAGTCATGGTCAAGACCGGCCCCGAGGGCTGCTCGACCCATGAGGCCCTGGCGCCGGTGGATGAACTGATGTGGAAGATGGAGAACACGCCGGGCGTGCAATCGGCCATCTCCATGGTCACCGTCTCCAAGCAGGTGATCAAAGGGATGAACGAAGGCAACCTGAAGTGGGAGACCCTGTCGCGCAACCAGGACGTCCTGAACAACTCCATCAGCCGTGCCGAGGGTCTGTACAACTCCGACTGCTCCCTGGCACCGGTGCTGGTGTTCCTCAACGACCACAAGGCCGAGACCCTGACGCGTGCAGTCACGGCGGTGGAAGAGTTCGCCAAGGAGCACAACAAGGATGGCCTGCAGTTCCTGCTGGCGGCCGGTAACGCCGGTATCGAAGCGGCCACCAACGAGGTGATCGCCGAGGCCGAGCTGACCATCCTGATCCTGGTGTACATCTGCGTTGCCGTGATGTGCCTGATCACCTTCCGCTCCATCGCGGCCACCCTGTGCATCGTGCTGCCGCTGATCCTCACTTCGGTGCTGGGCAACGCGCTGATGGCCTGGCTGGGTATCGGCGTTAAGGTGGCCACCCTGCCGGTGATCGCCTTGGGCGTGGGTATCGGTGTCGACTACGGCATCTACATCTACAGCCGCCTGGAAAGCTTCCTGCGTGCTGGCCTACCGCTGCAGGAGGCGTACTACCAGACTCTGAAGTCCACCGGCAAGGCCGTGCTCTTCACCGGTCTCTGCCTGGCCATCGGGGTTGCCACCTGGATGTTCTCGGCCATCAAGTTCCAGGCCGATATGGGTCTGATGCTGACCTTCATGCTCCTCTGGAACATGTTCGGTGCCCTGTGGCTGCTGCCGGCCCTGGCGCGCTTCCTGATCAAGCCCGAGAAGCTGGCGGGCAAGGTTGGTGGTTCGTTGCTGGCGCACTAAGCCTGATCAGCTGGATGAAAAACCGCGGCCCAGGCCGCGGTTTTTTTTATGCGCGTGGATTGTTGTGACTACCCGTAGGTTGCGGCAGAGCGCAGCTAAGCCCAACGATCCTGGTCGAACCCCTACGTTGGGCCTCGCAAAGCTCGGACCAACCTACAGCAGGCCTGCGGGCTACGGGCTGGAGCGCCCGTACAGAAAGAGAACCTGCCCTAGTTGAACCTCAGCGTGGATACAACGGAGGCAACTGGCTCGGTTCGCCCGTGGCTTGCTGTTCCACCTGGGGGGCGGGGAGGGCGCGGATGGCCTTCCACAGGTCTTCGCCTTGCCAGTGCTGGCCGGCTTCGCTGTAGAGGGCACCATTGAGGCCGTCCATTGCGTCGGACAGCGGCACGAAGCGGGCGGCCATGTCGGCGAGCGTCTCCGGGTGCTGTCGAGCCCAGTTGTCCAGGGCCTGGCGGGTAGCGTGGGGGTCGTTGGATTGGCAGGCGCGGCGCAGCTCATCCAGCAGGGTACGTGGACTCGGGCCGGCCTGGACCGTGGGCAGGATCGCCGGTTGGCGGCGTGCCCTCCACCACAGGCCAAAGCCCAGCAAGGTGGTACAGGCGAGCAGGGCGCAGGCCGTTTGCCAGGGCCAGAGACGCGCGCGGTCGATTCGGCTGTCGTTCTGGGCGCCCGCAGTCGGCGCGGGAGCAGGCTCCAGCTCGGGATTGATGGCGACTTCCAGGGTGCGCGCAGCAATCTCGCTGCGCTCCACACGGTTGTCCCGGGTGTTCCACCAGGTCACGACGACCGCTGGCAGCTCCAGGCGACCACTGGCGGTGGGCACCAGGGCCTCGCGCTCCTCACGGCTGCCGATGAGTCCGCGGTCGTCGATCTTGTTGCTTCGCTGTGGCTGGTCCGGATAGCGGCGCAGGCCCTTGGCCTGGGTCGCCGGCAGCGGTGGGATCTGGGCGCTGGAAAGACCTTCCACGTTCAACAGCAGGCTGCGGGTCAGTGAGTCGCCAGCCTGTACGCCTTTGGGGTCGGGGCTCCAGGATTCGGCCAGGGTCAGGTTGCGCGCCGGCAGCCAAGGGGCATCGGTCGGGTACTCGGAGGGCTTCGGCATTACGGTGAGCGGGATACGCGGTGAGTTCACCCGGGTCAGCTTGCCGGGTCGCGGGCCAAAGGGCTGGTAGCCGGTCTCGCTGCCCGGGTCGACCAGGGTGGCGCTGAACACCTGCGGGGGGATGTTCAGCACGCCGCTTTTCTGCGGGAACACGGCATAGCGCACCTCGATCACACCATGGCGCACGCCATTGATCTCTTTCTCGTAGGTGCGCGGGTCACCCAGTTGCTCGACGCGGGCGTCGTCCATCTGCAGCGGGCTGAGGCTACTGTCGTCGTAGAGGGAAACCGAGTGGTAGATGCGCAGAGTGAGGATGGCCTGGGCCTGCACGTAGACTTTTTCCTGGTCGAGGCTGGCGTCGATGAAGACCGGGGCCAGGTTGCCGCCGGTGGATTTCTCGCTTTTCTCGGCCTTTTGCACGTGCAGGGTGATGGGAGCGCTATGGACGTCACCGAGCTTCAGTGCCGGGATGGTGACAAAGCCGGTTTGTTTCGGCTGCAGGGTAATGATCCAGCGGGTGGCGTGGTCGTTCTTGCCGTTGAAGGTGCCGAGCTGGTTGATCTGCCGGGTACCGAGCACCTCGAAGTCCGCGTTCAGCGGTGCCAGGTCAGGCTTGCCGAACAGGGTCGGATCCGAGGATTCGAGCGTCAGCTCTACGGTCTCGCCTTCACTCAGCCGCGTACGGTCGACATTGGCGGTGAAGCCGGCGGCCAGGGCGGTCAGGGCCAGCAAACTAAGGAGGAGGGTGCATAGCAGGCGCGTCATCACTGTTCTTCCTGGCGCTGTTGCTGTTCGTACCAGAACTTGCGGCGTAGCAGCTCGGCGGGGTCGTCCGGTATCTGTCGCAACCATTGTTCAAGTGCCTGGCGACGCTCGTCGCCCAGCGGTTCGGTGCTGGCGGTCTGGTCCTCTGCGGCCTCCTGGGAGGTGGCCTCTTCGGCCGTGCCTCCGGTGGTCGATCGCGTCTGGTTGCCTGGCTGGGCTTCGCCATTGCCTTGCTGCGCGGTGCGCTCGTCGGCGTTCTGTCCGCTGTTCTGTTGTTGCGCCGTACGTTGATCGCCGGTCTGCCCGCCCTGCTGCTGCTCATCGCTTTGCTGGCTCTGTTTTCCGGCGCTGGCCTCTGCTTCGCGTTGGCGCAGCAGTTCTTCGACCCGTGTCTTGTTCTTCTGCGCTGCGGCCAAGTCGGGCTGGCGTTGCAGGGCGGAGTCGTAGGCGTCAATCGCGGCTTCCAGTTCGCCAGCCTGGGCCAGCGCATTGCCGCGGTTGTAGTGGTCCGTTGCGCTGTCGCCCTGGGCGAAGCGGGCCGCAGCCTCGGTGTAGTCACCGGCCTGGTAGAGCGCCATGCCCTGCCAGCGCGGATCGGTGAAACGCTGCGCCGCATCGCTGGGCTTCCCGGCTTGCAGCAGGCGTTGGCCTTGTTGGTCCGGGCGCAGCCAGAGATCCTCGAACTCCATGGCCAGGCTGGGGCGCGGCAGCACCAGCAACAGCGGCAGGCAGAACAGCCAGCCACGGCGCCCGGCGCAGGCGGTGATCAGCAGCAAAGGCAGCAGCAGCCAGTGGCCCTGGTCAGCCCAGGTGGCAAGGCGGGCGATTTCGCCGCTCTCGCGCAGGCTCGAAGGACCGTCCAGCAGTCCCAGACTGCGCAAGTCGCCTACATCCAGTCGGACGCTGGCATAGCGGCCACTCAGACTCGTGGCGAAACGGCGGAGCTGGGTGCTGTCGAGCTTGGGTAAGAGGATGGCGCCCTGGTCATCCTTGAGGAAACCGCCGTCCTCCTGGGCAATAGGCGCGCCTGCCGCCGTGCCGATACCGAGGATGGACAGGCGCTCGGCACGTGAGCCAAGCGTCTTGCGGATGCCTGTCTGCTCTTGGTCGTCGAGGCCGCTGGTGATCAGCAACAGACGCCCCTGGCCCTGGGCACCCTGTTCCAGCAGCTTCAGGGCCTTGGCGACTGCCAGGTCGGCGCGGTGCCCTTGTTGCGGCATGATCGAGGGTTTCAGCGAGTCGATCAGATTGAGGCTGGTCATCAGGTCGTCGGACAGTGGCACCAGGCTGTGGGCGCTGCCGGCGTAGACGACGATTGCCGTTTGCGCATCGCGTCGGGCCTCCAGCAGGTCGCGCAATTTGCGCTTGGCCTGTTCCAGGCGACTCGGAGAAATGTCGGTGGCGAGCATCGACGGCGTCAGTTCCAGCATCACGACCAGTGGGTCGGCGCGTTTCTGCGTGCTCTGTTCCATCTGCTGCCAGCTCGGGCCGAGCAGGGCCAGCAGGCAGAGCAGCCAGGCCAGGCCAAGGGCCAGCCACGGCAGTCGGTTGTTGCGCTGGCTGCCGCCGCTGAGCAACCAGGGCTGGAAGGCGCGCGGCAGCAGTTGCTCCCATCGGCCGCTGCGGCGCTCGCGGTGCCAGAGCTGCCAGAGCAGCCAGCCCAACAGGGGGAGCAGAAGCAGCCAGGCGGGTCGCAGCCAGTGGGGCCAGAGCTCGATCATGTGCGCCTCCGCAGCCACTGCGGGCGTTGCTGCAGCGCGTGGGGCCAGAGGACACGGCAGACCAGGACGATGCTCAGCAGCAGGGCGGCGGCCAGGGGCCAACTGTAGAGGGCATACGCCAGGCGGGTCTGGCTGGCGCGCTGGCTCACCGGCTCCAGGCGGTCGAGGTTTTCCTCGATTCCCTCCAGCTCTTTGCTGCTGCGTGCCCTGAAGTACTGGCCGCCGGTCTGCTCGGCGATGGCGGTCAGGGTAGGTTCGTCCAGGTCCATGCTGGGGTTGAGGCCGAGGATGCCAAGCACGTCGCTCTGTTGCGGGTCGGCGCCGATACCGATGGTGTAGATCTTCACCTGCTCCTGGGCAGCGAGGCGAGCTGCGGTCAGCGGGTCGATCTCGCCACCGGTGTTCGCGCCATCGGTGATCAGCACCAGCACGCGGCTGTTGGCTGGACGCTGGCGCAGGCGTTTTACCGCCAGGCCGATGGCGTCGCCGATGGCCGTGTTCTTGCCGGCAATCCCGATCAGGGCCTCCTCCAGCCAGGTGCGCACGGTGTTGCGGTCAAAGGTGAGTGGGGCCTGGAGGTAGGCCTGGCTGCCGAACAGGATGAGGCCGATACGGTCGCCGCGGCGGCCGTCGATGAATTCGCCCATCAGATGCTTCACCAGGGTCAGGCGGCTGACGTCTTCCTCTTCCCAACGCATGTCGGCGTAGTCCATGGAGCCGGACACATCTACTGCCAGCAGCAGGTCGCGGCCGCTGGTGGGCATGGGTTGTGGCTCGCCGACCCATTCCGGGCGCGCGGCGGCGCAGAGCAGCAAGAGCCAGAGCAGGGCGAAGGGTGCCTGCTGGCGCCAGGCCGGCAGGTTGGCGCGGGCGCGTCGGCCGGCCAGGCCCTCAAGGTCGGCAAGGAAGCTCACCTTCAGCGCTGCGTCACCGCTGTCTGCGGGCGGCAGCAGCAGGCGCAAGACCCAAGGCAGCGGGGCGAGGAGAAAGATCCATGGCCAGGTGAACTCAAACATGCTTGCGGATCCACGTCTCGACGGACTGGTAGAGGCCGGCGATGGCCTTGTCGTCCAGTTTGCACTGCGGACGGTAGGCGCCTTCTACCAGGATCATCCAGCGTGTCAGGCCCGCGGCCGGGCAGCGGTTGTCGAGATAGGCGAGCCAGGCTCGGCCGCTCAGGGTATGACTGTTGTCTCCGGCATAGTGCATGCGGCATAGACGTTTGAGCAGGCCGTTGAGCTCCTGTAGCCAGGGACCGGCCGGCGCACCGTCGTAGGGCTTGGGCAGGCGCGCCAGCTCTTCCAGGGCGGTCTGGCGCATCGGGTCCAGTGGTTGTTCGCCTTCGACTGCATCCTGCTGCGCGCGTCGACGCCACCCGCGCCAAAGCGCCCAGGCCAGCAACCCGAGCAGGGGCGGCAGGCACCACCACCCGGGCGCGGGCGGCCACCAGGAAATGGCAGCCGGTGCGATCAGGGGCTCCAGCCCCTCCAGCGGAGTCATCGGCCGCCGCCCTTGCGCTGCAAGTGGTCACGCAATTGCTCGATCATGCCTTCCTGGGTCGTCATTGGCAGCAACAGGACGCCGAGTCGCTGGGCCAGGCGTTCCCAACGCGCAACCCGCGCCTCGCCCTGTTCGCGATAGGCCTGGCGCAGGTCGCTGGCGTGGGTATCCAGCTCCAGTTGCGCGCCCTGTTCGGCGAAGCGCAACAAGCCGGCGGCGGGCAGCGCGTGGTCCAGGGGATCGGAAACCGGCATCAGGATCAGGTCGGTGTGTCGGGCGAGCAGGGCGATCTGTTGCTCCGCGGTATCGGACAGGGTTCTCTCGTCGCAGAGGATCACCACCAGGCTGCCAGGGCGAAGTACTTCTCGGGCGCGGCGCAGGGCCAGGCTGAAGCCCTCGCGCTGGGCGCTGCCGGGGCTGCCGAGGGCCTGGTTGGCGCGGGCCAGGCGGCTCAGCAATTGCAGAAGGCTCTGCTTGCTGCGCCGTGGCTTGATCTCGTGATGTTCCTGGTCACTGAACACCAGTCCACCAACCCTGTCGTTGTGGGCCAGGGCAGCCCAGCCGATGAGGCTCGCGGCTTGTGCGGCAAGCACCGACTTGAACACCAGACCGGTGCCGAAGAACAGACGCTGGCTCTGCTCGACCATGATGAACACCGGCCGCTCGCGCTCTTCGTGGAACAGCTTGGTGTGGGGTTCCTGGGTGCGTGCCGTGACGCGCCAGTCGATGGTGCGCACGTCGTCGCCCGCCTGGTAGATACGCACCTGGTCGAAGTCCACGCCGCGTCCACGCAACTTGGAGTGGTGCAGCCCAATCAGCGGGCTGCGGCGGGCGGGGCTGGAGAACAGCTGCACCTCCCGGACCCGGTGGCGCATGTCGATCAGCTCGGCGAGTCCGACGTGCACGCCTTCCGCGCTGGCCGCGGGCGGAGCGAAACCAGGCGTCGCCGGACGGCGTTTCCGGATGCGGAACTTCCAGGCTGCAGCTTTCAGGCGCATCAGGCTACCGCTACCACATCCAGAATGCGCTGGATCACCCGGTCCTGGTCGATGCCAGCGGCTTCCGCCTCGAATGAAAGGATCAGGCGATGACGCAGCACATCGAAGAGCACCGCCTGGATGTCTTCCGGGCTGACGAAGTCGCGGCCGGCCATCCAGGCGTGGGCACGGGCGCAGCGGTCGAGGGCGATGGAGCCACGTGGACTGGCGCCCCAGGCGAGCCATTCGGCCATCTCGCTGTCGAACTTGGCCGGGGTGCGGGTGGCCATGACCAGGTGCACCAGATACTCCTCTACCGCGTCGGCCATGTAGAGGCCGAGGATTTCCTTTCGCGCGGCGAAGATCGCCTGCTGGCTGACCTGATGCTCGGCACGGGTTTCGCCGTGCAGGGCCTCGCCTCGGGCCTGCTGGAGAATCTTGCGTTCCACCGACGCATCCGGGAAACCGATGCGAACGTGCATCAGGAAGCGATCGAGCTGGGCTTCGGGCAGGGGATAGGTGCCCTCCTGCTCGATGGGGTTCTGGGTTGCCATCACCAGGAACAACGGCGGCAGGGCGTAGGTGGAGCGGCCGATGGATACCTGGCGCTCGGCCATGGCTTCCAGCAGTGCCGATTGCACCTTGGCCGGCGCGCGGTTGATTTCGTCCGCCAGGACCAGGTTGTGGAAGATGGGGCCCTGCTGGAAGACGAAACTACCGTTCTCAGGGCGGTAGATCTCGGTGCCGGTGATGTCCGCTGGCAGCAGGTCGGGAGTGAACTGGATGCGATGAAACTCCGCTTCCACGCCGTCCGCCAGGTCCTTGATGGCCTTGGTCTTGGCCAGGCCGGGCGCGCCTTCGACCAGCAGGTGGCCGTCTGCGAGCAGGGCAACCAACAGGCGGTCGATGAGTTTTTCCTGGCCGAGGATCTGGGTGGAAAGGTAGTTCCGAAGGGCGACTAGCGCATCACGGTGTTCCATCGATGGACTCGTTGAGCTGGAGAGAAGAGAGCTGTAAGCCCTCCGGGGATGATGCATAACTTTAATCCAGACCAGGGGAGACGGCCTAGAAGAGCCTGAACTCGAGCGTTGGTTCCGTGACCGGGGTGGGGTTTACAGGGTCCTTACACAGCGGCTTCGCGCGGGTGCCCGGGAAAGCGCATCGGGGGACTCTGCATGAACGAATATGTCGCAGCACCGTAAGCGCGTGGCATTGCTCCCTCGTTAAGCTTTCGCGGCAATGGTGACCGCCGGGTCGCAGTTGTCACCCGGCGCTTGCCCGGAGCAGGGCCGCACTGCCCGGATCGACCTGTGGCCCTTTCTCCGCTTATTAAGCGATCTACGCTTAACCCCAACAAAACGAGCCTAGCGGAGCACAACCATGGCGTTCTTCACGGCGGCCAGCAAAGCCGACTTCCAGCATCAACTGCAAGCGGCCCTGGCGCAGCACGTCAGCGAACAGGTATTGCCACAAGTTTCCCTGTTCGCCGAACAATTCTTCGGCATCATCGCCCTCGACGAGCTGACCCAGCGCCGGTTGTCCGACCTGGTTGGCTGCACCCTGTCGTCGTGGCGCCTGCTGGAGCGCTTCGACTCCGCCAGGCCTGAGGTCCGGGTGTTCAACCCCGATTACGAGAAGCACGGCTGGCAGTCCACCCACACCGCCGTGGAAGTGCTGCACCCGGATATCCCCTTCCTGGTGGATTCGGTGCGCATGGAGTTGAACCGCCGTGGCTACAGCATCCACACCTTGCAGAACAATGTGCTGAGCGTGCGCCGTAATGCCAAGGGCGAACTGATCGACGTCCTGCCCAAGGGCAATCAGGGCAAGGATGTGCATCAGGAATCCCTGATGTTCCTGGAGATCGACCGTTGCGCTAACAACGGCGCCATGAAGACCCTGGAAAAGGCACTGCTGGAAGTGCTGGGTGAAGTCCGTGTGGCCGTGGCCGACTTCAAGTCGATGAAGGCCAAGGCTCAGGAGCTGCTGGCGTGGCTGGACAAGGCCAAGCTCAAGGTCGACGGCGAAGAGCTGAAGGAAGTGAAGGTGTTCATGGACTGGATCCTGGACGACCACTTCACGTTCCTTGGCTACGAAGAGTTCACGGTGGCCGACGACAAGAACGGTGGCCACCTGGTCTACGACGAGAAGTCCCTGCTGGGCGTTTCCAGGCTGCGCCGCGCCGGCCTGAAGAAGGATGACCTGCACATCGAGGGCGAGGCGGTTGCCTACCTGCGTGAGCCCAATCTGCTGTCTTTCGCCAAGGCCGCCGAGCCGAGCCGCGTGCACCGCCCGGCCTATCCGGACTTCGTCTCCATCCGCGAGCTGGATGCCAAGGGCAAGGTGATCAAGGAGTGCCGCTTCATGGGCCTCTACACCTCGTCCGTCTATGCCGAAAGCGTCGAGCACATCCCTTACATCCGTCGCAAGGTGGCGGAGATTCAGCGCCGTTCGGGCTTCGATGCCAAGGCCCACCTGGGCAAGGAACTGGCGCAGGTGCTGGAAGTCCTGCCGCGCGACGACCTGTTCCAGACTCCGGTGGACGATCTCTTCTCCACCGCCATGTCCATCGTGCAGATGCAGGAACGCAACAAGATCCGCCTGTTCCTGCGCCGCGACCCCTATGGCCGCTTCGCCTACGCGCTGGCCTATGTGCCGCGCGACGTGTACTCCACCGAAACCCGCCTGAAGATCCAGCAGATCCTGATGGATCGCCTCCAGGCCAGCGACTGCGAGTTCTGGACCTTCTTCTCCGAATCCGTGCTGGCGCGCGTGCAGTTCATCCTGCGCCTTGATCCAAAGAACAAGGTGAGCGTCGACACCACGTTGCTGGAAAAAGAAGTCATCCAGGCCTGCCGCTCCTGGAAGGACGACTACGCCAGCCTGGTCAACGAAAGCTTCGGCGAAGGGCAGGGCACCCGCGTGCTGGCCGACTTCCCGAAAGGCTTCCCGGCCGGTTATCGCGAGCGCTTCGCCCCGCACTCGGCCGTGGTGGACATGCAGCACCTGTACAGCCTGTCCGACGAGCGCCCGTTGGTGATGAGCTTCTATCAGCCACTGGCCCAGGGCGAGCAGCAGCTGCATTGCAAGCTGTACCATGCCGACACGCCGCTAGCCCTGTCCGATGTACTGCCGATTCTGGAGAACCTCGGCCTGCGCGTGCTGGGTGAATTCCCCTACCGCCTGGTCCGCCAGGATGGTCGCCAGTACTGGATCCACGACTTCGCCTTCACCAGTGCGCTGGGTGATGACGTCGATATCCAGCAGCTCAACGACACCCTGCAGGACGCCTTCGTGCATATCGTCGGCGGCCATGCCGAGAACGACGCCTTCAACCGCCTGGTGCTGACCGCCGCGATGCCTTGGCGCGACGTCGCCCTGCTGCGTGCCTATGCCCGTTACCTGAAGCAGATCCGCCTGGGCTTCGACCTCTCGTATATCGCCAGCACCCTGCTGAACCACGTCAACATCGCCAAGGAGCTGGTGCGTCTGTTCAAAACCCGCTTCTACCTGGCGCGCAAGCTGGCGGCGGACGACCTGGACGACAAGCAGCAGAAACTGGAGCACGCCATCCTGGGTGAGCTGGACAACGTCGCCGTGCTTAACGAAGACCGCATCCTGCGTCGCTACCTGGACCTGATCAAGGCGACCTTGCGCACCAACTTCTACCAGCCCGATGCGGCCGGCCAGAACAAGTCTTACTTCAGCTTCAAACTGAGTCCGCGCCTGATCCCCGACATCCCGCGCCCGGTGCCCAAGTTCGAAATCTTCGTCTACTGCCCACGCGTCGAGGGTGTACACCTGCGCTTCGGTGACGTGGCGCGTGGCGGCCTGCGCTGGTCCGACCGCGAGGAAGACTTCCGCACCGAAGTACTGGGCCTGGTGAAGGCGCAGCAGGTGAAGAACGCGGTGATCGTGCCCATGGGCGCCAAGGGCGGTTTCATCCCCCGTCGTCTGCCCGTAGGTGGCACCCGTGATGACATCCAGGCTGAAGCCATCGCCTGCTACCGCATCTTCATTTCGGGCCTGCTGGACGTCACCGACAACCTCAAGGAAGGCAAGGTGGTGCCGCCGGCCAACGTGGTGCGCCACGACGCCGACGATCCCTACCTGGTGGTGGCGGCCGACAAGGGCACCGCGACCTTCTCCGACATCGCCAACGGCATTGCCCAGGACTACGGCTTCTGGCTGGGCGACGCCTTCGCCTCCGGCGGTTCGGCCGGCTACGACCACAAGGGCATGGGCATTACCGCCAAGGGTGGCTGGGTGTCGGTGCAGCGTCACTTCCGCGAGCGTGGCATCGATGTGCAGAAGGATCACATCACCGTGATTGGCATCGGCGACATGGCGGGCGACGTGTTCGGCAACGGCATGCTGCTGTCGGATAAGTTGCAAGTGGTGGCCGCTTTCAACCACATGCATATCTTCATCGACCCGAATCCGGATGCGGCGTCCAGCTTCATCGAGCGCAAGCGCATGTTCGATCTGCCGCGTTCCTCCTGGGCCGATTACGACACCAAGCTGATCTCCGAAGGCGGCGGCATCTTCCTGCGCGCCGCCAAGAGCATCGCCATCAGCCCGCAGATGCAGCAACGCTTCGAGATCGAGGCCGACAAGCTGACCCCCACCGAGCTGCTCAATGCCCTGCTGAAGGCGCCGGTAGACCTGCTCTGGAACGGCGGCATCGGTACCTACGTCAAGGCCAGCAGCGAAAGCCACGCCGACGTGGGCGACAAGGCCAACGACGCCCTGCGCGTCGACGGCCGCGAACTGCGCGCCAAGGTAGTGGGCGAGGGTGGCAACCTCGGCATGACCCAACTGGGCCGCGTCGAGTACGGCCTCAACGGCGGCGCCAGCAACACGGACTTCATCGACAACGCCGGCGGCGTGGACTGCTCGGACCACGAGGTCAACATCAAGATCCTGCTCAACGAGATCGTTGCGGCCGGTGACATGACCGGCAAGCAGCGCAACAAGCTGCTGGCCGAGATGACCGACGACGTGGGCAACCTGGTACTGGGCAACAACTACAAGCAGACCCAGGCGCTGTCCCTGGCTCAACGCCGTGCCCGCGAGAAGATCGGCGAGTACAAGCGCCTCGTCGCCGCTCTGGAAGCGGCCGGCAAGCTGGACCGCGGCCTGGAGTTCCTGCCCTCCGACGAGGAGTTGAACGAACGTATCGCCAACGGCCAGGGCCTGACCCGTCCGGAACTGTCGGTACTGATCTCCTACAGCAAGATCGACCTCAAGGAGTCCCTGCTCAAATCCCTGGTGCCGGACGATGACTACCTGGCCCAGGAGATGGAGACTGCCTTCCCGGCGCGCCTGGCGGAAACCTTTGGCGAGTCCATGCGTCGCCACCGCCTGAAGCGGGAGATCATCAGCACCCAGATCGCCAACGACCTGGTCAACCACATGGGCATCACCTTCGTGCAGCGCCTGAAGGAGTCCACTGGCATGAGCGCGGCCAACGTGGCCGGCGCCTATGTCGTGGTGCGCGATGTATTCCGCCTGCCGCACTGGTGGCAGCAGATCGAGGCACTGGACTACAAGGTCCCGGCCGAGCTGCAACTGACCCTGATGGACGAACTGATGCGCCTGGGTCGCCGTGCTACCCGCTGGTTCCTGCGTAGCCGTCGCGAAGACCAGAATGCCGCGCGCGACGTCAATCACTTCGCTCCGCGCGTGGAGGCCCTGGCCGGTCGTCTGGATGAGTTGCTGGAAGGCCCGTCCCGCGAGCTCTGGCTGGCGCGCTTCCAGTCCTATGTGCAGGCCGGTGCTCCGGAAGACCTGGCCCGCGTCGTGGCGGGTACCAGCCACCTCTACACCCTGCTGCCGATCATCGAGGCGTCGGACGTCACCGGCAAGGACGCCGCGGAAGTGGCCGCGGCCTACTTCGCCGTGGGGGGTGCGCTGGACCTGTCGTGGTACCTGCAGCAGATCACCAGTCTGCCCGTGGAGAACAACTGGCAAGCGCTGGCGCGGGAAGCGTTCCGCGACGATCTGGACTGGCAACAGCGGGCGATCACCATCTCCGTCCTGCAGATGAACGACGGTCCGGCGGATATCGAAGAACGTGTGGCGCTGTGGCTGGATCAGCACCGTGCCCTGGTGGAGCGTTGGAAGGTCATGCTGGTCGAGCTGCGCGCCGCCACTGCCACCGACTACGCCATGTACGCGGTGGCCAACCGTGAGCTCATGGACCTGGCCCAGAGCGGCCAGCACGGCGTATGCATTCCCTGATGCCCGTGACGCTGTAGGTTTTTAGTGCTCTCAACCCCGCTTCGGCGGGGTTTTTTTCGGTGCGCCCGGCAGGGCGCACTCACTGAGGGGTGAAAGTCCCCTGCACACCCGGCAAGGGGAAGTGCTAGCCAGAGGCAAGGGTTTCGCGGGTGACTGCGAGTCTGAAGGAAGCCCGAGGCAAAACGCTGGCCTGACGAACAGGAAGCGGATACGAGGCGGCATGGCGGGGTAAGCAGTCCGAAATCTGTAAAGCCCAGTACTTGCACAGAACGCCATGACGTAGATCCGACAGGCATAAGCGGGAAAGTGGGTGCGCAATACCCGGGGAGATCTGCACGGTTGCCCGTCAGGGCTACCGGCACCGTGAGGTGCAGGAATGACCGTGCAGAAGTCAGCAGAGGGCATAGTAGGTCACGAGACTGAAGGCCTGAACAATTAATACCGAGAGTAGGACAACTGATCTCGACAACCCACGAAGACGCAGAAGCTCCCGATATGGGAGGCCTGCCTGCCAGAGCCGGACGGAATCCGGAAGGAAGCCCGCAGAGTGCTGAGGGGGTTGCGGCGACAGCTGGGCGAACGAAATCGGAGGGCTACCGGCTCATGGAGCTGGTGGTCGAACCCAGCAACCTGCGACGAGCGCACAAGCGCGTCCTGAAGAACCGAGGCGCAGCGGGCGTTGATCGCCTGACGGTCGAGGAATTGAAGGACTGGCTGTTGGTGCACTGGTCGAGTGTGAGGGCGGCACTGCTGGAGGATCGGTACCTGCCTCGGGCGGTGCGCCGAGTGGACATACCCAAGCCCAATGGCGGGGTTAGGACACTTGGGGTGCCTACGGTGGTGGATCGGCTCATCCAGCAGGCGCTCCATCAAGTACTGCAACCGATTTTCGAGCCGGCATTCTCCGAGGGCAGCTACGGCTTTCGCCCGCAGAGAAGTGCGCTCGATGCGGTGGCCAAGGCGAAAGAGTATGTAGCTGAAGGGAAGCACTGGGTGGTGGACATTGATCTGGAGAAATTCTTCGATCGGGTTAACCACGATGTGCTGATGGCTCGACTCGCCTACCGGGTGAAGGATGGTCGCCTACTGAGGCTGATTCGCCGCTTCCTGGAAGCGGGGATGATGGCCGATGGAGTGATTCAAGCCCGAAACGAAGGCACGCCTCAAGGTGGGCCGCTGTCCCCGCTACTGTCGAATATCCTGTTGACCGATCTTGATCGAGAGCTGGAAAGACGGCGGTTGAAGTTCTGCCGCTACGCCGACGACTGCAACATTTATGTCGGTAGCGAATGCACAGGCCGGCGGGTGATGGCGAGTATCAGAGCCTTCCTGGAAGGCCATCTGAAACTGCGTATCAACGAGCAGAAAAGCGCAGTGGCGCGGCCTTGGAAGCGAAAGTTTCTGGGCTATGCGCTCACGATCTACCGCAAGGAAGCTCGGGTGCGGATCGCCCCCGAGAGTCTTCGCAGGCTGATGGATCGAGTTCGTGAGTTGCTGCGCAAGGGCCGAGGACGGTCCTTGCCCCACACCATCGAGGTGCTAAACCCCGTACTGCGGGGTTGGGCGAACTATTTCCGACTGACCGCAAACATGCGGACACTGGATGAGCTCGATTGGTGGCTGCGTCGAAAATTACGTTGCCTGCTCTGGCGGCAGTGGAAAACCCCGAAGACCCGCGAACGACGACTCATCTCACTTGGGCTTAGGCCCGAGCGGGCGTGGCAATCGAGCGTTAATGGGCGCGGGCCTTGGTGGAACTCGGCATCCCATCACATGAACCAGGCAGTACAGACGTTGTACTTCGCCAAAATGGGGTTGGTCTCGCTGCGCAGTACTGTGCAGCGACTCCAGTGTATTAATTGAACCGCCGTATGCGGAACCGCACGTACGGTGGTGTGAGAGGGCTGAGGGAGTAATCCCTCACCCTACTCGATCGCCGGATAGTGGGGAGTCGCTGAGCGGGTGCGACCCAGTGCGCGGGTGTGCTTCGCGAAAGGACAGGTTCACCGAAGATCAAATCGCCCCAAGGCAGCGATCAGCACAGCCTTTGCAGATAGGACACTACATCTGCTGCGCCGGCCAGGCGCAGGCCTTCGCCCAGGGCCGTGGCTTCGGCGTGCTTCTTTGGCAGCAGAATGAGCTCCGGCGCTCCGGAGTTGCGCAGGAACGTCAGGCGCGAGTAGGGGATGCCACCGTCCAGCAGCAGGCCCATGAAGGCCGGATCGCTCCAGGCCTGCACCGGCATGGCCAGTACGTGGTAGCGGTCGTCCAGGAGCTCCAGGCCGCCGGGGTCGAGGCGGTAGTCGGTGATTGCGGCGGGGAGGGTGGCTTCTAGCTCACGCAGGCGTGCGTACGCAATGGATGCAGCGAAGGCTTCGGAGTGCTGGTCACCGCTCCAGAACACTCGATTGCCGTGCCAGTTGGCTCGGAAGAGGCTGATGGGCGCGCCAGCGAGAAAGCGTGGCAGCGGCAGGCTGATGGCCTTGATGAAGTCCTTGTAACTGATGATTCGGACCTTGCGACTGTGCAGGCCAGCCAGGTAGTCCTCGAAGCTCGGGGAGGGCGCCGGTTCGTTGTCGTTGCCGCACAGGCCGTCGACTTGGCGCAGGTCAAAACTGGAGAGGTGCTGTTCACTGCGCTTCACCACGCCCACCAATACGGCGTGGGCTTCGGCCTTGTCGTCCTGGACGGGGCCGGACAGGGCGCCGCGTGGCAGTTCCACCAGCCGCTGCAAGGGCGGGCCAGCTTGCCACCAGATGGATTCCTGGGGCCGGGGCAGTTGCTGGAAGGGCAGTCGCAGTTGGCTGGCGCGTTCGAATACCCGACGCGGTGTCTTGCCAATGCCGAAACGCTGGGCGATTGCAGCCAGGCGGGCGCTCAATGGTGGTGGTGGCTGCATCTGACTCATGGCCTGAATACTCCCGGGTCACGGGTCGCAGTGTGGCAGAGGGTTGCCGGCCGTGCGAACCGGGCGTCGGACATTTCCGCTTGGCGGGGAAGGAGAGTGAACAGACGGTGTGGCAGAATCCTGCTCTTCATTGTCGAGGATGCCTCCATGCCCAGCGTGGTGCTGGATATTTCCCTGACTGCGGACGAATTCCTCGCAGTCTATCAAGGACGAGCAAACCGTGTGTTGCTGCGCAGTCGCGACGGCCGCAAGGTCAGCCTGCCGGCCCATCATCTGCGCCCGCACCTGGGACATTCCGGCGTGCGCGGCACCTTCCAGCTGGATTTTTCCGCCGACGGCAAGCTCCTCAGTCTGCGTCGCCTCGCCTGATTGGGCGCGGCGCGGCTATAATCGCCGCCCCATACCGCCTATCGATGCCCGACCGACCATGTACAAACTGGCCCGCGAGCTGCTCTTCTCCCTGTCCCCGGAAACCTCCCACGAACTGTCCATCGACCTGATCGGCGCCGGCGGCCGTCTCGGCCTCAATCGCCTGCTGACCAAGGCACCGGCAAGCCTGCCGGTCAAGGTGATGGGGCTGGAGTTCCCCAACCCGGTGGGCCTGGCTGCCGGCCTGGACAAGAACGGTGACGCCATCGACGGTTTCGCCCAACTGGGCTTCGGCTTTGTCGAGATCGGCACCGTGACGCCGCGTCCTCAACCGGGCAACCCCAAGCCGCGGCTGTTCCGCCTGCCCCAGGCCGAAGCCATCATCAACCGCATGGGCTTCAACAACCTGGGCGTCGACCATTTGCTGGCGCGAGTACGCGCGGCCAAGTACGACGGGGTGCTGGGCATCAATATCGGCAAGAACTTCGACACGCCGGTCGAGCGCGCGGTGGACGACTACCTGGCCTGCCTGGACAAGGTCTACGCCCATGCCTGCTACGTGACGGTAAACGTCAGCTCGCCGAACACGCCCGGACTGCGCAGCCTGCAGTTCGGTGATTCGCTCAAGCAACTGCTGGAAGCCCTGCGCAGCCGCCAGGAAAGCCTGGCCGCCCAACATGGCAAGCATGTGCCGCTGGCCATCAAGATCGCCCCGGACATGTCCGACGAAGAAACGGCCATGGTGGCCAAGGCGCTGCTGGAGTCCGGCATGGATGCGGTCATCGCCACCAATACCACCCTGGGCCGAGAGGGCGTTGACGGGCTGCCTCACTGCAATGAGGCGGGTGGTCTCTCCGGCGCTCCGGTGCGCGACAAGAGCACCCACACTGTGAAAGTGCTGGCGGGTGAGCTGGGCGGTCGCCTGCCGATCATCGCGGTGGGTGGTATCACCGAAGGCCGTCACGCAGCGGAGAAGATCGCCGCCGGCGCCAGCCTGGTGCAGGTCTACTCGGGCTTCATCTACAAGGGGCCGGCGCTGATTCGCGAAGCGGTGGACGCCATCGCGGGGTTGCCGAGGAGCTGAGGAGAAATAAAAAGGGCTCCCGCTAAGGGAGCCCCTGGGCTTGCGCCCGCCGCCCGGATGGGGCGTGCTTGGTGAAGTCGGTGTGATCCTGTGTCAGCCGACGGCGTGGAGTTCGTTCAGTCGGTGAATACCGGCGGTGCCGGTGTAGCCATCCCAGTTGTCGCCACGGCCCTCGCGCCAACCGTTGATCCAGGCTTGCCGTGTGGTGGGATGGGTGAAAGGACAAAGATCGCGGGATTTGCCGTTGATGCCGTGCTGATAGCCGCGCAAGAATGCTCGTTCCATCGGATCACGCTTAAGTCTTCTCATAGGGTGTAGCCCTCATTTGTTGACTGTTATGTCCATTGGCCCCAAGTCGGGACCTGGCAGAAAATGCTCTGCCTTCGAGGACCCGTTGCCGGCGTGACGGGCCTTCATCCATCGCCATTGCGGCGACGGGTTAAGCTGATTTCTAACCAATGCCCCCAGGCATGTGAATGATCGTTTTGTCATAAGGACGTAACTTGAAGGTGGCAACGGCCATAAGCAGATGGAAACGTTTTTTGCCACTTTTCGGTCTAAGCCCCGTGGCTTGGGGGCTGACCAGAGTCATGATGTCGTAGTGCTATTTCGTTTTGCGCACGAATCAGACAGTTTTTGATTCCGACGAAGGGCCGTTCCGCGACCTTACGTCACACTTTTTCTTACCGCACAGCTTCTGCCCTGTGCCGCTGATCGCCTCTGAGGCCCCAGGATTCTCCAATGTCGGATCGCTACGAACTATTCCTTACCTGCCCGAAGAGCCTGGAGGGCCTGTTGGCCGACGAGGCCACGCAACTCGGCCTGCAGGACGTACGCGAGCAGGTTGCTGCCGTGCGCGGCCAGGGTGACCTGGAAACCGCCTTCCGCCTCTGCCTCTGGTCCCGCTTGGCCAACCGGGTACTGCTGGTGCTCAAGCGCTTCCCGGTGCAGAACGCCGAGGATCTCTACCAGGGCGTACTGGCGGTGGATTGGCACGACCACCTGATGTCCAACGGCAGCCTTGCGGTCGAGTTCAGTGGCCATGGTTCGGGCATCGACAATACCCACTTCGGCGCGCTCAAAGTCAAAGACGCTGTCGTCGACAAGCTGCGTACCGCCGATGGCACGCGCCCGTCGATCGACAAGGTCAACCCGGATCTGCGCATCCACCTGCGTCTGGAAAAGGGCGAGGCCATCCTCTCCCTCGATCTCGCCGGCCACAGCCTGCACCAGCGCGGTTACCGCCTTCAGCAAGGTGCTGCACCACTGAAAGAGAACCTGGCCGCAGCCATCCTGATCCGTGCCGGTTGGCCGAGGATCGCCGCAGAAGGCGGTGCCTTGGCGGACCCCATGTGCGGCGTCGGCACCTTCCTGGTGGAAGCAGCGATGATGGCCGCCGACATTGCGCCCAACCTCAAACGCGAGCGCTGGGGCTTCTCCAATTGGCTGGGCCATGTGCCTGCGTTGTGGAAGAAGCTCCACGAAGAGGCTCGTGTGCGCGCCGAGGCGGGCCTGGCCAAGCCGCCGCTGTGGATTCGCGGCTATGAGGCCGATCCGCGCCTGATTCAACCCGGCCGCAACAACATCGAACGTGCCGGTCTTGGCGACTGGGTGAAGATCTATCAGGGCGAGCTGGCCACCTTCGAACCGCGTCCGGACCAGAACCAGAAGGGGCTGGTCATCAGCAACCCGCCCTATGGCGAGCGCCTGGGTGATGAAGCCAGTCTGCTCTACCTCTACCAGAACCTCGGCGAGCGCCTGCGTCAGTCCTGCCTGGGCTGGGAGGCGGCAGTGTTCACGGGGGCGCCGGAACTGGGCAAGCGCATGGGCATTCGCAGCCACAAGCAGTACGCGTTCTGGAACGGCGCCCTGGCGTGCAAGCTGCTCTTGCTGAAGGTCCTGCCGGAACAGTTCGTCACGGGCGAGCGGCGTGCAGCCGGGGAGGGCGATCGCGCCGCCCCGCGTAGCGAGCCTGCGCGCTTGAGCGAAGGTGGCCAGATGTTCGCCAATCGCCTGCAGAAGAACTTCAAGCAGTTGGGCAAGTGGGCGCGCAAGGAGGGCATTCAGTGCTATCGCCTGTATGACGCCGACATGCCTGAATACGCGCTTGCCGTCGATCTCTATGGCGACTGGGTGCATGTGCAGGAATACGCACCGCCTCGATCCATCGACCCAGAGAAGGCCCAGGCGCGCCTGCTGGATGCCCTGGCCGCGATTCCCCAGGCGCTGGATGTGGACCCGGCCCGTGTGGTGGTCAAGCGCCGCGAGCGCCAGAGCGGCACCCGCCAGTACGAGCGCCAGGGCAGCGAAGGACGCTTCATGGAAGTCAGCGAAGGCGGGGTCAGGTTGCTGGTGAACCTCACCGACTACCTGGACACCGGCCTGTTCCTCGACCATCGGCCGATCCGTCTGCGCATCCAGCGTGAGGCTGCCGGCAAGCGTTTCCTCAACCTGTTCTGCTACACGGCCACCGCCAGCGTGCATGCAGCCAAGGGTGGTGCGCGCAGTACCACCAGCGTCGACCTGTCGAAGACGTACCTGGATTGGGCGCGGCGCAACCTGTCGCTGAACGGTTTCTCCGACAAGCACAAGCTCCAGCAGGGCGATGTGATGGCCTGGCTGGCGGAAGACCGTGGCGAATACGACCTGATCTTCATCGATCCGCCGACCTTCTCCAACTCCAAGCGCATGGAGGGTGTGTTCGATGTGCAGCGTGACCATGTCCAGTTGCTGGATCTGGCCATGGCGCGCCTGGCACCGGGTGGGGCGCTGTATTTCTCCAACAACTTCCGCAAGTTCCAGTTGGATGAAAGCCTGGAGTCCCGCTATTCAGTCACTGAAATCAGTGCCGAAACCCTGGATCCGGACTTCGCGCGCAACTCGAAGATCCATCGTGCCTGGCGCATGACTACCCGCTGAGGCGCCCTCGCGCCTCAGCGCTTTCCTTTCTCGACACCGGCGTCGGCGGCTCCGGCCGTCCGGCGTTTGCCTTGGCCGGTCGGTTGCCCATGCGCGCACCTAGGCAAAGTGCCACCATCTGGCTATGTTGATGCTCACAGGGACGGTATTTCCACACCCAGATTCGAGAAGTGAGCATGCAGTCGCTTGCGAAGGAAAAACTGAACCTGTCGGCATTGCTGTCCGGCCGCCCGCTGGTTTGGCTGGTTTGTCTATTGACCGTCTTCGGCGGCGCGGCGCTTACCCTCCTGCTCAGCCAGGCGGTGCGTCACGCAGAAGAGGCGCAGTTGCGCGAGCGCTTCAGCCTGGCAGCCAGCGAACGCATCAGCCGGATCCAGGAGCGCCTGGACGGCCAGCTCAAGGAGCTGGATGCCGTCCAGCGCTTCTTCAGCAACTCCCGTGAGGTCACCCTTGGAGAATTCCAGGGATTCGTCGGTCCGTTGCTGGGCGACACCCTGGTCTATTCCTGGGTGCCGCGCATTACGGGGAGCATGCGGGAGACGTTCGAGTCGCGTGCCCGTGCCGAGGGTATGGCCGGCTTCGCGATCCGCGACCTGAAGGGCGACCGCCTGGTGCCCAGTCCACCGCGGGATGAGTATTTCCCGGTCTACTACAGCGTGACCGCGCGCATCGATGAAGTGCCCCTGGGGATGGACATGAATTCCAATCCGGCGCGACGTGCGGCCATCGAGAAGGCGCGCCGGACCCACGGTATCACCGTCACCGAGCTGTTGCGGGTGATCGGCGTGGTGGAGCGTGAAGCCAGCGGTGTGGCCATCCTGGCGCCGGTGTACGAAGGCAATGTGCCGAGCGATGCGGGCCTGCGCGGTTTCGTCGTGTCGGTGCTCAGCCTGAACCTGGAGATGGAGGCGGCGATTGCGCCGCACAGCCTTGAAAGCCTGGTGATGCGGGTCAGTGATGTCAGTGAGGACGGCCATGAGCAACTGATCTACCAGAGTGCCGAGGCGCCGGAGAGCGAGCTGCGCCTGCGCCGCGTAGTGCCGTTTGCTGATCGCCGTTACCTGCTGGAAGTGGTGCCGAGCGCGGCCTTCCTTGCTGGGCCGCCGCTTTCTACGGCAAACCTGGTGGCGATCAGTGGCCTGGCATTTACCCTGCTGCTGGCGGGATACCTGTTGTTGATGGTCAATCAACGGCAGGGCGCCCTGGCCCTGGTGGCCGAGCGCACGATGGAGCTACGCGAGCGCGAGATCGAGCTTCAGTTGAGCGAGGAGCGCTGGAGCTTTGCCCTGGATGGCGCCGGGCATGGCGTCTGGGACTGGGAACCTCAAGCCGGTCGCATGTTTCTTTCCAGCGGTTGGAAGACCATGCTCGGCTATGCGGAAGATGAGGTGAATGACAGCCTCGAAGCCCGTAATCGCCTGATCCATCCCCAGGACCAGCCCCTGGCGCGTGCTGAGCTGGAGCGCCACCTGCGCGGCGCCAGTGCGGTTTACCAGAGTCAACATCGCATGCTGCACAAGGACGGTCGCTGGGTCTGGGTGCTGGACCGCGGCAAGGTCGTTGAACGCGGGGCCGATGGTTCGCCGTTGCGCATGATCGGCACCCAGACCGATATCAGCTCCAGCAAGGCAGTCGAACTGCAGTTGGCCATGGCTCACGGACAACTGCGCAGCCTCCTCAATGCGGCGACCCAGGTGGCCATCATCAGCACTGACCTGCGAGGTGCGATCCTCCAGTTCAACGTTGGTGCCGAGCGCATGTTTGGCTACCGCTCCCTCGAAATGATCGGCCGCCACCCTGTGGTGTTGCACCTGGAGCGCGAGGTGGAGGAGCGCTGTCGGGAGCTGGGGCGACAGCTGGGCAAGCAGATTCCCGACTACCAGGCCTATGTGGAGGAAGTGACGGCGGGCGACCGCTATGACGAGCACGAATGGACTTTTCAGCGCCGCGATGGCAGCCAGCTCATCGGCAGCCTGATACTCACCGGCGTGCGCGACGAGCGTGACGTGCTGGTGGGTTTCCTGGGCGTTGCCATCGATGTGACCGAGCGCAAGCATGTGCAGCAGGCGCTGGAGGCGCGGGATCGCTTGCTGGAGAAGCTCAGTGCGCGGGTACCGGGTTTGCTTTATCAGTTCCGTATGGAGTCGAACGGGCACTTCAGCTTCCCCTATACCAGTGCTGGCGTACTTGAAGTCTTCGAAGTGGAACAGGACGTAGCGCGGGACGACGCCATGGGGCTGCTGGAGCGGGTCCACCCCGATGACCTGGAGCGTGTCCAGAGCTCGATCCGTCGCTCAGCCGAACTGCTTACCCCCTGGCGCGAAGATTTCCGTGTGCTGCTTCCACGCCAGGGGCTGCGCTGGCTGCGGGGCGAGTCGGTGCCCGAGCGTGGCGAGGATGGCGCCGTGCTCTGGCACGGCTACATCACCGATATCACCGGGCTCAAGCTGGTGGAGCAGGAGCTGCGCGCACTGTCGGTGACCGACGCCCTGACCGGTGTCTACAACCGGCGCTACTTCCAGGAACGCCTGGACCTTGAGATCGCGCGCGCCGAACGTCGCGAAGGCCCGCTGGCGCTGGTGATGCTGGATATCGATCACTTCAAGCAGATCAACGATCGCCACGGCCACGAGGCGGGGGACCGGGTACTCAAGGCCTTGTGCTTGCGGGTTGGCGAGCGTCTTCGGCGCATCGACGTGCTGTGTCGGCTGGGGGGTGAAGAGTTCGTGGTGCTTTGCCCTGATACCAATGTCGACCAGGCATTCCAGGTGGCTCAGGCACTGTGGCAGGCGCTGGCGCGCGAGAACGTGGCAGGAGTAGGGCAGGTGACCGCCAGTTTCGGTTGTGCCGGCTGGCGTGAAGGGGAGGATGCCGACGACCTGTTGCGCAGAGTGGATGCGGCGGTGTATGCGGCCAAGCAGGCTGGCCGCAATCAGATCCGCATCGCCGACTGACAGGGTGGCCGCCCGCGCGGGGCGGCCACTCATGAATCAGTTGGCGCCAGCGACGCTCTTCGGCTGGCGATAGAGGTCCACCAGCACCTGGTCGAGGATGGCCGAGGCCCCCCAGGGGCGGGAATCGTTGAGGATTGCTACCACGGCCCAACTGTTGCCATTGCTGTCACGGCTGAAGCCGGCAATCGCACGGACAGTGTTCAGGGTGCCGGTCTTGATATGCGCTTCACCTTCCAGAGCGGTTCGGCGCAGGCGTTTGCGCATGGTGCCGTCCATCGCCACCAGCGGCATCGAGGAGATGAACTCGGCAGCGTAGGGGCTCTGCCAGGCGGCCTGGAGGATGGTGGCCATCTCGCGGGCGCTGACTCGTTCGTTGCGCGACAGGCCCGAACCGTTCTCCATCACCAGGTGCGGTGCGGTGATGCCTTTCTTCGCCAGCCAGTTTCGGATGACCCGTTGCGCGGCCTTGGCGTCGTCGCCATCGGCGGCGGTGCGGTAGCGCGCACCGATGCTGAGGAACAGCTGCTGGGCCATGGTGTTGTTGCTGTACTTGTTGATATCGCGGATGACTTCCACCAGGTCCGGCGAGAACGCACGCGCCAACAGCTTGGCGTCCTTGGGCACATCGCCCAGGCGGTCCTTGCCGTCGATGCTGCCGCCCAGTTCCTTCCAGAACGCGCGTACGGCGCCAGCGGCGTAGCCAGGATGGTCAAGCAGGGACATGTAGGTCTGCGCACTGCAGCCTTCCGGCAGCTTGCCGCTGGCGATCAGGGTGGTGCCGTCGTACTGGGTCACCGGGTTGTAGCGCACGTCGGGCCAGGAGGGGCACTTGCCAGCCTTGGTCACTTGCACCTTGCTGTCGATGCGGATGCTCTCGATCGGCGGCTCCATGGCCAGGTTCACCTTGCCGCCTTCGGCTCGGGCGATCAGACGCACGGCCTTGAGGTTGACCAGCAGCGAATCGGGGCCGACCAGGAAGGGTTTGTTGTCGTCGCCGCCGTCATCATTGAAGGCGGGAAGTTGCGGATGGACGAAGTAGCTGCGGTCCAGCACCAGGTCGCCGGTGACCTGGCGTACGCCGTTGGCGCGCAGGTCCCGCATCATCAGCCAGAGCTTTTCCATATTCAGCTTGGGATCACCGCCACCCTTCAGGTACAGGTTGCCGTTGAGCACCCCGTTCTTCAGGGGACCGTCGGCGTAGAACTCGGTCTTCCATTGATAGGTGGGGCCGAGCAGCTCCAGGGCGGCGTAGGTCGTGATCAGCTTCATGGTGGACGCCGGATTCACCGACACATCGGCGTTAACCAGGGTCTGGGCGCCCGGACCGGTGAGGGGCAGCGTCACCAGGGAGAGCGAGTTCGAGGAGATCTTGTTGGCGGTCAGGGCCTTCTGCACTTTGGGCGGAAGGTTGGTGTTGACCTGCGCGGCTTGCAGTGACGCGGCGCAGGGCAGGATCAGGGCGGCGAGCGCGAGGGTACGAATGGACTTGAACATCAAAGCTTGCCCTCCTGGCGAGGGCGAGGGGCGAAAATGAATGACATGGCAGCTGTTCCCATGATGGGTCGGGAAATCGGCGCATTATGCCGCAACCCTGCCCCAACTGTGCGAGTTCGCTGCTCATTTCGTCTGCCAGTAGCACTCCTGGTGAGCGGCGGGCGGGCAAGTTGCGACGGAAGCTGCTAGAGTGCCGCCCGTCATTTCTGCCGAGGAACTGCCTAATGGCTACCAATCGCTCCCGCCGCCTGCGCAAGAAACTTTGCGTTGATGAATTCCAGGAACTGGGTTTCGAGCTCACCTTCAACTACAAGGAGGGTCTGGACCCGGAAGCGGTTTCGGCGTACTTCGAGCGTTTCATCGACGAAGCGATCGAGGGCAACGGCCTGGGCTTCATCGGTTCCGAGGACTACGGCTTCGTCTGCCTCGGCAAACGTGGCTCGGTAACTGCGGAACAACGCGCCCAGGTCGAAGCCTGGCTGCAGAAGGGCCACGCTGAACTGGCCGGCTCCACTGTCAGCCCGTTGCTGGACGTGTGGTATCCGGAAAATTCCGTCAACGCCTGACGGGGTTCGGAATGAAGAAGGGCGCCTTGGGGCGCCCTTTTTTGTGCCTGGCTGATAGGCCAGGGGCTTTGCGGTTCCTGTGGGGCGATTTCAATCGCCAGGCACGCCGCAGGTCTGCCTTTCGCCCTCCGTGGATTAAAGCGTGCCCGATATCGCCCTGAATTTCTGGCCAGAACTCAAATCAGGCCAACCCGGCCTTGGTCAGCACATCCGCCTCATTCACCTGGTCGATCTGCTCCGGCTTGAGGAAGCGCCTGGCGTATTCCTTGTACACCCCGGAACGGATGAACAGGCCGAACAGGTCGGGGTCGATGTGGGCGCCGCGGCACATGTTGGTCATGATTCCCAGGGCTTCGGAGAGCGTCTTGCCCTTCTTGTAGGGCCGGTCTACCGCCGTAAGCGCTTCGAAGATGTCGGCGATGGCCATCATCCGCGCCGGCAGGCTCATCTCGTCGCGGGTGAGGCGTTTCGGGTAGCCGGTGCCGTCCATCTTCTCGTGGTGCCCGCCGGCTATCTCCGCCACGTTCGCCAGGTGGGCGGGGAAGGGCAGGTGGTTGAGCATCAGGATGGTTTGCACGATGTGGTGGTTGATGATGTAGCGCTCCTCGTCGGTCAGGGTGCCGCGCCCGATCGAGAGGTTATGTAGCTCGCCACGGTTGAACTTGTACTCGGGCACCTGCAGCTTGAAACCCCAGGGGTTATCGGGCGGTATCAGCTCGCTGGCGGGGCGCTCGAAGAGGTGGTCCGGGCGGTCGGCCAGCAGGTATTCCTCCACTGGCAGCGGTGGCGGCGGCGTGCGGGCCAGCCGCTGCGCCTCTTCCCAGGACACGCCCAGGCGATTGTCCAGGGTGCGGGTCCAGGAGCGGGCGGCGATGTGCTTCAGGCGTTCCTGGTCTGCCTCGGCCATGGCTTCCCCGCCCAGGTTGCAGCGGGCGATAAAGGCGAAGTCGTCGTCCAGTGCGGCCAGGGCTGTATCCCGAAGCTGCGCCTGTTCATGCTCGTCAGCGCCTTGGGCGAGTGACTTCCAGTAGTTCACCCATGCGTCGCGCTTGAGTACCTCGAAGCGGGTGCGGATTTCATGGATACGATCGTTCAGGGTTTCCAGCTTGGTGGCCTTGTCCACCACATACTCCGGGGTGGTCACCTTGCCGCAGTCGTGGAGCCAGGCCGCGATGTGCAGCGCCTCCCACTCCTCGTCGCTGGGCTGGAACTCGCGGAATGCCGGCTCATTGCTGGCGGCGGCAGCGCGGGCAAGCATCAGGGTGATCTCCGGCACCCGCTGGCAGTGGCCGCCGGTGTAGGGACTCTTGGCGTCAATGGCGCCGGCCATCAATTGGATGAAGGCATCCAGCAGTTGTTTCTGCTTCTCCAGCAGGCGCTGACTTTCGATGCACAGTGCGGCGACGCCGGAGATGGCTTCAACGAACGCAATGCGTTCCGGCCTGAGAATGGCGGGGCGTGATTCATTGCCCGAATCGCGATGTAGCAGGACCAGCACGCCGATGGTGATGCCCTGGCGGTTGTGCAATCCGGTGCTGACCAGATGCACTCGCGGGCTTTCGAGGGTTTGCAGCAGGTCGCGGTAAGCGCCGGCCTGGTCATAGCCGAAGGAGCACACCTGGCTGGGGCCCTCGTGGGCCGGAAGATCCAGCCAGCGCGGCATGGCCGGGCTCTCCAGGCTGAAACCACGGATGCCGTGGGTTTCCAGGTCCTGTTCCTGGTTATTAAGGAACAGGGCATGGGGTTCCAGGCGGCCCTTCTGGTTGTCTATCAGATAGATCAGGCCTCCGGATGCTTCGCTGATATCGATGGTTTCGTCGAGGACGCGGCGCAGCAGGTTGTCGAAGCGGGTTTCTGCCGAGAGGCTGGAGGCGATTTCGAGGAAGCTGGAAATGGTGTCTTTCATCCGCGCCATGGCCACCGCCAGTTGGTCCACTTCCAGTACCGGCGAGCGGCCCATGGCGGGCAGGCTGAAATTGAAACTGCGGATGGCTTCGGCCTGGGTCACCAGCGCCCGCAGCGGCTTGACCACGATTCGCGAAAGCAGGACGCCAACCGGGATGCACAGCAACAGGATGGCCAGGGTCAGCATCGCGCTTTGCCAGCGAATGCGGTAAGCGTCATCCAGCAGTTCGTCTTCCGGGACCAGGATGGCCAGTTGCAGGCCCTGGGGGCCTCCCTCCTTGAGGTGCTGGCGGGCGACGACCCAGCGGCGTCCGTCGATTTCCAAGCTGGTGCGTAGTTCTTCCCGCGCAGGGAGGCCGATCAGGGCGGCGAGCGGCGGGCTGAAGTTCTTCACCTCGCCTAACGTGGGCGCGCCGTTGATCCGTTTGACCAACCTGCTGGTATCGGGGTAGGCCACTGCACGACCGTCATGCTGGTACAGCACCACCTCGGTGGAAGGGGTGACCCGGTGGTTGGCGAGGGTAGCGGACAGGTCGTCCAGGGTCAGGTCTGCGCCGATGACGGCATCGCTGCCGCTGGGACGCGCCAGGGTTGTGCCAACCGCACCACTGGAGAAGAACACGTAGGGTGCGGTGGTGATCAATCCATCCTGCTCCAGGGCCCGGTAATACCAGGGCCGGCCGCGGGGATCGTAGCGCTCGTTGAGCTCCTCGCGGGTGGTGATCTGATTGAGCTGGTCGTCGAAGAAATAGGTCAGCGAGCGTGCTTTGGCCTGGTTGTCGCGCTCGATGCTCCACACCTGGTACGCAGCGTTCGGCGGGGCATCGAAGGTTTTCTTCAGGGCCTCGTTGCGCAGGGGGCGGACCATGAAGAAGTCGCCGTCGTCATAGCCCAGGTAGAGCGATGCCAGCTTGGGGTTGTCCTTCAGCGCCTGCGTCAGGGGGCGCAGCAGGATGCCCAGGCGGTCGACGCTCTCTTGCTGCTGGTCCGAGCCGCTCAGGGCCAACAGGTTCAGCAGGTGGTGGATGGGCTGGTAGGTGCGTTGCAGGTCGGTTTCCACTTCCTGGCTGATGCGGCCGAAGAGCTCGTCGCTGCTGGAAAGGATGATCTGGCTGGTCTGGCGGTAGTTGAAAAGGCCCAGGACCACACCAGTGAGCAACAGAAGCAAGGTGAACAGCGCGCTGATATGGACGTGCAGCGGAAAGCGACGCTCAGCAAACTTTTGCGGCATTGCGGCAGCTCCTTTAGCCCCTCTCCCTGAGGGCTAAAGGAGCATAGATGAGGCCTGTGACGCTCGTCGTGCAAATCGCCATGTCAGTGCGGATGTCAGCGACAGCGCCGAGGATGCTGGGAAAAGGTAACGAGCTGCCATTCCGGAGAGAACGCCCGCTCATGGATATGACGGTCGCTTCCCCGGAACCGAGCCTTGGTTCCCGTTGAAATCAGCTCCTGCATGTAGGACAGAACCCAAGGTGGAGTAGGTTGCGTCCTGAAAGCGGTGAGCGGCCTGTTTCGGGGTCGACAGTGCATTGAGCTTCTCTATCTTGGCAGCCACCAAACCGCGCCAAGGGAGCGATGCTGTGAGCAAACTGGTCAATCTGGACGATTTCCTCGAGCCGGGGAGCGAGTCCGCCTACAAGGTCATGATCGTCGACGATCATCCAGTGATTCGTCTTGCCGTGCGCCTGTTGCTGGATCGAGAGGGCTACGCAATCGTGGCGGAGACGGACAACGGCGTGGATGCCATTGCCCTGGCACGAGAGCATCAGCCGGACATGGTGATTCTCGACATCGGAATTCCCAAGCTGGGTGGGCTGGATGTCATCGCTCGCCTGCATTCGCTGGATCTGCCCCTTCGGGTGCTGGTGCTCACCGGCCAGAATCCCAACCACTACGCCACGCGTTGCATGCAGGCCGGTGCCGCAGGTTTCGTGTGCAAGGAGGGTGACCTGGCCGAAGTCACGGCAGCGGTGCGCGCGGTGCTCTCTGGCTACAGCTACTTCCCCAGCGATGTGATCAAGTCAGGCAAGCGTCAGGTCGGCCTCCCCGACGAGATCGAGATGATCGGCCGTCTTTCCGACCGGGAGCTGGTGGTGCTCAAGTTCCTCGCCAACGGCTACAGCAACAAGGACATCGCTGAAGAGATGTTCATCAGCAACAAGACTGTCAGCACCTACAAGACGCGCCTGTTGCTCAAGCTCAACGCCCGCTCCCTGATCGAATTGGTGGAGTTCGCCAACCGCAACGCACTGGTCTGATCACTCCCATGCGCCTATTCGCCATGCTTGCCTGCCTCCTGCTCGGAGACTCGCTGCTGCCGTCGGTCTGCCTTGGCGAAAGCCCCCTCTCGCTGGAACTGCTGGGCCGCTCTCTGGGGCGAGACCTGCAAGCGCCGCTGGACGAGGCGGACAAGCGCTGGCTGCAGCAGAAGGGCACGTTGCGAGTGGGTACCAGCGAGCCTGATTTCCCCCCGTTCGACATAACCGCCAGCGGCCAGGACTATGAGGGGGTGACAGCTGACTTCCTGCGCCTTATCACCCAGTCACTTGGCGTCGAGATCAAGGTCCTGCGCTTTACGGACCGCCAAGCGGCCCGTGATGCACTGCGCAGGGGCGAGGTCGATGTACTGGGCAATAGTGTAGAGGGAGATGCTGCCAGCCCCGGACTGATCCAGACGATGCCCTACATGCAGCACCAGCCCGTGATGGTGACGCGCATAGACGATCGTCGTGCCGCCACCGGAAACCTAAAGGGGCTGCGGCTTGCCTACTCCCCGGAGGGGCCAAGTCGTGAGCTGATCCACAAGCTCTACCCCGACGCCCGCCCCATCAAGTTCGGATCGGTGCGCAGTGCCCTGCAATCGGTGGCTTTCGACCAGAGCGACGTATTCATCGGCGACGCCGTGGCCGCCAACTACCTGATCAGGCAGGGCTACCTCATCAATCTGCGCATGACCAACTTCGCCGGCTTCGATGGGGTGGGCGTCTGCTTTTCATTGGCCGAGGGCAACGAGCGTCTCAGGCGCATTTTCGATAGCGCGATCCAAGCCATTCCCGAAACGGAGAAGGCCAGCATCCTGAAGCGCTGGGGAGGTGGTGTGGGAATGTTCCTGGACAATCTCCGGCCCCAGCTCACCCAGCGCGAACTTCGTTGGCTGGAGCAGCATGGCCCGGCCCGGCTGGTGGTGGATGGCACATTCGAACCCTTGACCTTCTTCAATGCCAAAGGCCGTTTTCGCGGGATAGTGCCGGACCTTCTGGACCTGATTCGACAACGGACCGGCCTGGAGTTCGAAGTCAGCAGCAGACCTTCGGCCAGAGGGATGCTCGCCGATCTGCGTGAAGGGCGGGCCGAAATGGCCGCCACGCTGTTCTTCACGCCCGAGCGGAACCAGTACCTGAGCTTCACCCGACCTTATTTCAGCACCAGCAGCGTGCTGGTGGTTCGCATGTCCGACACTGAGCCGCAGGGGCTGAACCAGCTCGGTGGACGAACCCTGGCGATCCCGGCCGGGCACTCCCTGAGCGCGTACATCCGGCAGCATTATCCCGGGGTGGCGGTGATCGAAGTGGAAACGGGCATGCAGGCCCTTGCCAGCGTGGCTGAAGGCAAGGTCGATGCGGCGTTGCATGCGATGGCGTCTTCGACTTTCCTGATCAATCGCTACTTCCCGGGCAACTTGCGCATTGCCGATACCATTGGGCGGGACCCGGGCCGTTTCTCATTTGCCGTGTCGCGCAATGCGCCCGAGCTGCAGAGCATTCTCGAAAAGGCCCTGCTGTCCATCTCCCCGGACGAGCTGGGCACGATCATCAACCGCTGGTACACCGATGCTGAGGAATCCGAAAGCACCTGGGTCGAGTACCGGGCACGGCTTTACCAGGTGGGCTTCGCCCTGCTGTTGCTGGCGCTGGTGTTTGCCGGCTGGGCGCTGTACCTGCGCCGTCAGGTGTCGCGACGTGCGCGAGAGGAGCGGCGCCTGAGTGACCAGTTGGCCTTCAAGCGTTCCCTGATCGATGGAATTCCCTTTCCGCTGTCGGTTCGGGGCCTTGATGGCCGGACCATTACCTGCAATCGCAGCTACGTCGACGCCATTGGGGTGCCGCGCGCGGCCCTGATCGGTCGACGCCTGACCGATGTGAAAGGGCTGCGGATCGATACCCTGGACGCGTTGGAGGGACTGAACCGACGGGCCCTGGAACAGGGGGAGGCGCTGTTCAGCGATCAGCAACTGCACTTGTGGGATTGCACGCTCGAGGTTTCCTACTGGGCCATTCCCTACCGCAATGCCCAGCAAGACATCCGTGGGCTGATTTGTGGTTGGGTCGATATCACCGAACGCAATCGGCTGATGGACGAACTGCGCCAGGCCAAGGAGCAGGCCGAATCGGCGAATGTCGCAAAAAGCCGTTTCCTCGCCACCATGAGCCATGAAATCCGCACCCCGTTGAACGCCATCATCGGCATGCTCGAACTGGCCCTCAAGCGTGAGCGCCTGGACCGGGAGGCAATCCTGGTGGCGCGGGATTCAGCCGATTCCCTGCTGGCGCTGATCGGCGACATCCTCGACATCGCCAAGATCGAGTCCGGACGCATGGTCCTGGAGCCGCGTCGAGAGGCGCCCCGCGCGCTGACGGAGTCGGTCGTACGGGTCTTCGAAGGATTGGCATGGCAGAAGGGCCTTCGGCTCTCGCTCGATCTGGACCTGCCCGATCAGGACGACGTGATGGTGGACCCCTCCAGCTTCAAGCAGATCCTGTCCAACCTCATCAGCAATGCCATCAAGTTCACCGACCGCGGCACGGTTCGAGTCCACCTGCGGGCCCGGCGCGACGGCGAAGAGCACCTGCTGCTGACCATTCTGGTGGAGGACAGCGGAATCGGTATCGCTGAAGCCGATCAGAAACGTCTGTTCCAGCCCTTCACGCAGCTTGCCGGCAACATGAGTGTGGGGCGAGGGGGCACCGGCCTGGGTCTGAGCATCTGTCGGCGGCTGGTGGACATGATGGATGGCCGTCTGGAGATGCACAGTGAACTGCGTGTCGGTACGCGGATATCGGTGAGCTTGCGCCTGCCGCGGCTGAAGCCTTTGCCACCCGTTGCGGAGCAGCCCGAAGTCCGGGAGCTGCCGCCAGGATGCTTGCGCGTGCTGGTAGTGGACGATCACCCGGTCAATCGGATGATGCTGGTGCAACAACTGGAACTCCTCGGGCAACTGGGCGAGCAGGCCGAGAATGGCGAGGAGGCCCTGCGCATCTGGATGGAGTCAGCGTTCGATCTGGTGATCACCGATTGCAACATGCCGGTGATGGATGGCTACGAGCTGGCTCGGCGTATCCGTGAACAGGAGTGCGAGCGGGGTGCGCACCCCGGCCTGATCGTTGGTCTCACTGCCAATGCCCAGGCAGAGGAGCGGATGCGCTGTCGTGAGGCGGGCATGGACGACTGCCTGTTCAAGCCCATCGGCCTGGAGGGTCTGCAGCGTTACCTGCAGCGCCTGGTTCCTCCGACCACGGCCCCCGAGATCCAGGAAGACGACCAATCGGTCTGCCTCGATCTGAGCTTGCTGGATCGCACCGCCGGCGGCTCACCCGAAGCGGCCCGCATGCTGCTGAGTGTGTTGCATCAGGCCAATGAGGCTGATGCTGCGGAGATGGAAAGCTTCCTGAAGGCGGGGCGTTGGGATGACCTGGAGCGCCTGGTGCACAAGATCAAGGGCGCAGTGGAGTTGATCAACGCCCAGCCGTTGTTGGCCCATTGCATCGCGTTTGGCGAGGCCCACGACAGGGGAGCCGAAGGTTCCGAACTGGCGCAACGGGCCGAAGCAGTGTGGCGAAGCCTGGGAAACCTGCAGGGAGAACTGGAGCAGCACCTGCTCGACTGACGTCGGGCACTAATCGCTCTGACGCACCGCTTCCATTTGCGGTGACCGTGTCCCCCAGCGCAAGCGAGCGCGGTGAGCCAGATAAGCGACCAATAGCGCCAGTCCGGCCCCCAGCAGCGTGTTGTAAAGACGCAGCACAGGCAGGTGCCAGTCAAGGGACAGGCTCTCGGCCAGCAGCACGAAGCACACGGTGGTCTGCACCACGAACAGTCCATAGTGCTGGGCGATAAAAGCCCGGCTGAGCACGATCAGCGGCAACATGCAGGCTACCAGCAGGGTAGGGCTCTGCAGCCAGCTTCCCACGCCGATCAGAACCAGCGCGCCTACAAGGCTTCCCAGGCAGCGCTGGATGCCACGTTCCAGGCTTCCATTGAGGTCCATCTGGATAGTGGTCATCACCGTCAGCGTCAGCCAATAGCCCCGCGGCAGTCCGGACAGGTTGACCGCCAGACCAGCGAAGGCACCGGCCGCGCTGCAGGCCAGGGCATGGATCAGCCAAAGGCGCTGGGGCAGGCGCTGGGCATGGCGACGCATCACCCGCGCGAAGTTGCCCAGGCGCGGCATCAGCGGCCACAGCCGCATCCCCTGTGAGGCTCGCAAGGCGAAGGCAAGCAGCATCACCCAGAGGCCGCCAATGGCAAACAGTGCCCCCACCGCCAGTCCATTGTGCAAGTTGCCGAGCCCTGCCTGGCCCTGACCCAGGCACAAGCATGCCGCAAGCCCTACTCCCAGCTTGCCGAACTCCGTGCCGTAGCGTTGCAACACGGCCAACAGCAGTCCCATGAAGGCGAAACTGGCCAGGCTCAGGAGTGGATGGCTGGCCGCCCAGAAGCCCAAACCAGAAAAGATGGCACCCAGGCCAGTGAGCAGGCTCATGCGCAGCATGCCGAGGCGATGGTAAGGATTCGCCAGGGCAGCCTGGAAGGCTCCTGTGGCTGCCCAGAGGAAGCCGCTGTGACTCGTGAACAGGCCCAGCATCAGCGGAAGGCCGCAGCCCATCCCGGCCATCAGCGCGGCGCCCCAGGCGGGTGGGCCGGCGTGCCAGCGCAGGCTTCTTCTGAACAAGGTACGCATCAACGCGACTCCTGTAGGCGCTGGGTCAGGTCGGGCTGGAGCGGCCGGTCATCTCTCGGGCCATTTCGGTAGCGTAGCTGTCGGTCATTCCGGCGATGAAGTCGATCACCCGGACGAATGCCCGGTAAAGCGGCCAGTCGGGGTCAGGGGCGTTGTTGCCGAGCAGGTCGAGGATGCGCCGATGCTTGAACGACGGCGTGCGCCCGCCGTGCTGCTCCAGAGCGGCTCCGCAGAAGGCGTTGAGGAGGATTTCCAGGGTGGTGTAGGCACCGATCTCATGGAGCGTCTTGCGCTTGTCCTGGAAGATCTTCTCACGGGCAATGGCCTTGGCCCGCAGCACGCAGCGCTTGGCCGGGCCGTGCATGTGTTCCACCAGGTCGCCTTGCAGCGTGCCGGCCAGCAGCGCGTCGTGTTGCTCGACAAAGGCACGGGCGGCAGCGTTGGTCAGGTGCTCGATGGCTTTGCCCCGCAGGATGGCCAGTTTGCGTCGGCGGGAGTCCTTGGGGCCGAGCTGGCGGTAGGTCTCCGGCAGGTCGTCGCCAACCAGGCCAAGCAACAGCGCCTCGACTTCCGCGTACTCCAGCAGCTCCATCTCCAGGCCGTCTTCCAGGTCGATCAGGCCGTAGCAGATGTCGTCCGCAGCTTCCATCAGGTACACTAGCGGATGCCGTGCCCAGCGGTGCTCGTCGATGCGCGGCAGCTCCAGCTTGGCGGCGATCTGCTCCAGCAGCGGCAGCTCGCTCTGGTAGCAACCGAATTTGTGCTTCTTGTAGCCCAGCGCCTCGGCATGGCGCGAGGTCCAGGGATACTTCAGGTAAGTGCCGAGGGTGGCGTACGTCAGACGCATGCCGCCATCGAACTGGTGGTATTCCAACTGGGTCAGCACCCGCAGCCCCTGGGCGTTGCCCTCGAAGCTGAGGAAGTCGGCCCGCTCCACTGGGCTCATGGCGTCCAGCCAGCCCCGCGCGGCGGCCTGTTCGAACCAATGGCGGATCGCGTCTTCGCCTGAATGGCCGAAGGGCGGGTTGCCGATGTCGTGCGCCAGGCAGGCCGACTGGACGATGACGCCCAAGTCCGAGGGCTCACACCAGTTCGGCAGCACATCGCGCAGGGTTTCACCGACCCGCATGCCCAGCGAGCGCCCCACGCAGCTCACTTCGAGGGAGTGCGTAAGGCGCGTGTGAATGTGGTCATTGCTGGAGACCGGATGCACCTGGGTCTTGCGCCCGAGGCGGCGGAAGGCGCCGGAGAAAATGATGCGGTCGTGGTCTTTATGGAAGGGGCTGCGGCCCAGCTCATCGGCGCTGTGCACCGGTTTGCCAAGGCGTTCGCGGGTAAGCAGAGTCTGCCAGTCCAAGGCCTGTCCTCGCCGTTCAGTGGCTGAAGACCCTACTCTAACCCAAGCGTTCGCGCACGACTCAGCCCATTGCCAGACCAGCGGCGTCTATATCCACCAGCAGCAGGCGGCGACCGTTGTCGATGAACTGTCCGGCAGTCAGGCAGTACTGGTTGGTGGTGGCATCGCGGTAGGTCGTGGACAGCGTCAGGCGGCGTTCTTCCCAACCCTCGGCCAGCAGTTGATAGAAGTAGGGGCGCCAGGACCAGTTGTGACCCCGGTAGCTCGCATCTTCCTGCCAGCCGCCCGGCCCCCAATGCAGATTGGGTGTGATCTGCGTACCGTTGCGGTCGCACTGATAGATGCGCAGCAGCCAGGGGTAGTCCTCCGGGCTGGCCAGGCTCGACGTTGGCGCGCCGCTTTCAGCCCAGGCGCGCAACCGCGACATCAACTGGTTGAGACTGCGGCGCAACGTCATCAGCCGCGCCCGTTCGGCCAGCTTGCTCTGTACGTAACGGTCGCGCAGGAGGGCGAACCGCTGTACGAAGGCATCGGTTTCAAAGAACTCCAGGCGGGGTTCGGCGAACAGGTACCCCTGCACGTAGCGGGCCCCGCACTCCAGGGCAAAATCCAGTTCGGCTTCGGTCTCCACCCCCTCGGCGATGATCCAGCAACCGGTTTTCTCGGCCATCTGCGCGAGGGCCTTCACCACTTCGCCGCTGGGCCCGCCGCGGGCTGCGGCCTGGAACAGGCGCATGTCGAGCTTGAGGATGTCCGGTTGCAGGGCCAGCACCCGGTCGAGCTGGGAATAGCCGGCGCCGAAGTCGTCGATGGCAATCCGCGCCCCGGCCTCGCGGTAACGCGCGACCACATCTGCCAGGCGCTGGCTGGCGCCGCCCAGTTCGGTGATTTCGAAGACGATGCGTTCGGCGGGTACGCCAAAGCGTTGCAGTTGCTTGAGGCTGGGCAGGGTCTGCCCCGGACGCAGGCGACTGATCCAGCGCGGGGAGATGTTCAGGCTGAGGAACCATTCCGAGGGAGCTTCATGCAGGCGCCGCAGGGCATCTTCGCGCAATTGCCGGTCGAGTCGGCGCAGGGCCGTCGGCGACACTCTCGAATCAAGGAACAGCGGGCCTACCGATTGCAACGTGCCGTCTGGCTGGCGCAGCCGGCCCAGGGCCTCGACGCCAGCGATCAGCCCCGTAGCGGTATCGATGAAGGGCTGGAAGCAGGCGAGCGGTTGCCCATCGATCACGTTGACTCCTTAGGTGGAAGGCCATGGGAATGCGCGCGGCGCACGTTGGTGCCCATGCCTGGTGCAATGGACCGCTCATCTGTAGCAAGAATGTGGCCAGTTGCCTTCCAGCCGGGGGATGTCAGCCGGGACCGTCCCGCGGGGGGCTTCTCAACAGGGCCTGCAGCAGGGGGAAGAGCGCACTGCCCAGGCGCAAGCCGCGGCTCAGGCTGCCTTTGTTCGCGGCGAGAAAGCCCAGCGCTGCAACCGCTGCAATGCCCCAAAGTGGGGCGTGGGGAATGTCCAGCTTACGGGTGAAGTCCCGAGCCTGCCGCAGTGGCTGGGTCAGCAGAAGGGACTCGTGGCGCAGTTCCTGGCGCTGCATTTCCAGGCGCAGGCGCACCAGCGCCTTGCGCATGTCGCGACGGGTGGCGTTGCGGGGCAGTTCCGGCGGGTTCATGGCAACAGGCGCTCCCGGTCACGGGCCAGTTCTTCGAGGGTCGCGCTGAAGGGCGACTCGTCGCTATCCACTGCCGCCCTCAGGCGCACACCGCAGTAAAGCGTTGCGATCAGGTAGAAGGCGCAGAGGCCGGTGAGGGCCTCGAAGCGCCAGTTGTCCCAGAGCAGCGCCAGTATCAGGCCGGACAGTCCGATCAGCAGCAGCATGGCGAAGATCAGCGTGAGCCCGCCGAACAGCAGCAGATAGAGGCTGTTGGCTTTTTGCTCCTGCAGTTCAATGCCGAACAACTCCACATGGCTGTGCAGCAGGCCGAGCAGCGAGGCGCTGAGGCGTCTGGGCGAGGGACCGCGTCCCGCCTCCTGGGCGGAAGGGGCTTCGTCGCTCATGATCAGCGCCGGGCGGCCAGCAGGCCGAGCAGGAAACCGATGCCGGCGGCGAGGCCGACGCTCTGCCAGGGATGTTCCTGGACATAGTCTTCGGTGGCCTGGACGGCAGCCTGGCCACGTTCACGCAGGTTCTGCTCGGTGTCGCGAAGGGTGTCGCGGGCGCGCTTCAGGCTTTCGTGGATCTGCACGCGCAATTCATCGGCCTGCTCGCCAGCCAGGCTGGCGGTGTCTTGCAGGAGCTTCTCGGTGTCGTTGACCAGGGTCTGGAAGTCGGCCAACAGGTCGTCCTGGGCGCGGGCGGCGGTCTTACGGGGCATGGCGATTCTCCTTGTAGGACTCAAACCCTAAGAGTAGGTGCCTTCGCCCAAGGTTCACGCGGAATTTTCTTTGGTGCTGCTGGTATAGCGCTTGCATCGCGCTGGTGCGCGGTTGTGGCGAGATGCGCTGGATCGGGGCGCCCCGGATGGCCTGTCGAGACGCGTAATCAACGCGCAACCTAATGAAAATCAAAAAGAAACGCCGTTCTAGATAATTCTTGCGCTGGCCTGCCTGCACCAATTCGGGAACCGGATTCGATCCTTTGCGGTGCGGCGTGGCCTCAGGATGGTGCGCTGGAAGTCGTTCATGAACTGCATTGGTGCTCTTTCCTTACTGCCGGAGTTGTCTTCGCCAATGGAAAACCTCAACAGCGCCGTGGAGACCCTGATCCACGGTTCCAACACCCTGTTCATCCTGATGGGCGCCGTCATGGTGCTGGCCATGCATGCTGGCTTCGCCTTCCTTGAAGTCGGCACGGTGCGCCAGAAGAACCAGGTCAACGCCTTGTCGAAGATCCTCTCCGACTTCGCCGTTTCCACCCTGGCCTATTTCTTCATCGGTTACTGGATCGCCTATGGCGTGACCTTCCTGGAACCGGCCAGTGCACTCGCCGCCGACCACGGTTATGCCCTGGTGAAGTTCTTCTTCCTGCTGACCTTCGCCGCGGCCATTCCCGCCATCATCTCCGGCGGTATTGCCGAGCGCGCCCGGTTCTACCCGCAGCTGTGCGCCACGCTGCTGATCGTCGCCTTCATTTATCCCTTCTTCGAAGGTCTGATCTGGAACGGCAACTTCGGCCTGCAGGACTGGCTGAAGAACAGCTTTGGCGCCAGCTTCCATGACTTCGCCGGTTCGGTGGTGGTGCACGCCGTGGGCGGCTGGCTGGCCTTCGGCGCGGTGCTGTTGCTGGGGCACCGCAACGGGCGCTACCGCGAAGGCCGCCTGGTGGCGTTCGCTCCGTCGAACATTCCCTTCCTGGCGCTGGGCTCCTGGATCCTCATCGTCGGTTGGTTTGGCTTCAATGTGATGAGTGCGCAGACCCTGCAGGGCGTCAGTGGCCTGGTGGCGGTGAACTCGTTGATGGCCATGGTCGGCGGCACCGTCGCCGCACTGCTGGTGGGCCGCAACGACCCGGGCTTCCTGCACAACGGACCACTCGCTGGTCTGGTCGCGATCTGCGCCGGCTCCGACCTGATGCATCCGGTTGGAGCACTGGTGACTGGCGCGGCGGCCGGTGGCCTGTTCGTCTGGGCGTTCACCGCCACCCAGGTCAAGTGGAAAATCGACGACGTGCTCGGCGTTTGGCCGCTGCACGGCCTTTGCGGCGTCTGGGGCGGCATCGCCTGCGGCATCTTCGGCCAGGAGGCGTTGGGTGGCCTGGGTGGCGTCAGCTTCGTCAGCCAACTGATCGGCACCGGCCTGGGTGTGCTCGTCGCGCTGGTGGGCGGCTTTGTGGTCTATGGCTTGCTGAGGTCCACCGTTGGCATCCGCCTTAGCCAGGAAGAGGAATACTACGGCGCCGACCTGTCGGTACATAAGATTGGTGCCACTTCGCAGGATTGAGCAGCAGTCGCGAATGAGTCCGCCTCCACCGGGGCGCTCTTGCAGGTGGGCCCGGCGTCATCGGCCCACCATTCGCGGGCTGGCGCGGCGTGGAAAGGTAGTTTCGTCCTATGAGTGGGACGCTCAATCACAAAATCGCTGGCTAATCAGCGTTTGTCGACATGGATAGGATTGCCCCCAATCCGATCGGCCGTCGCCGGTCGCCCAACTGAGGGTAACCATCCATGAAACTCCTGCACCTCGATTCCAGCATCCTCGGCGACGCCTCCGCCTCCCGCCAACTGAGCCGTGACGTCGTCGCCGCCTGGGAAGCCGCCGAGCCGAACGCCCAGGTTACCTACCGTGACCTGGCCAGTGACGCCATCAGCCACCTGTCGGCCCTGAGCCTGGTTGCTGGCGGTACCCCGTCCGAACTGCGTGATGCTGCGCAGAAGCACGAAGCCGAGTTGGGTGAGTCCACCCTGAACGAATTCCTCGCCGCCGATGCCATCGTCATCGGTGCGCCGATGTACAACTTCACCATCCCGACCCAGCTCAAGGCCTGGATCGACCGCATCGCCGTCGCCGGCAAGACCTTCCACTACACCGAAAACGGCCCGGAAGGCCTGGCGGGTGGCAAGAAAGTGGTGATCGTTTCCACCGCAGGCGGCATCCACGCCGGCCAGGCCAGCGGCCAGGCTCACGAGGACTACCTGAAGCTGGTGCTGAACTTCCTCGGCGTGACCGACATCGAGATCGTTCGCGCAGAAGGCCTGGCCTACGGCGAAGAGCCTCGTGCCAACGCCTTCAGTACCGCCAAGGCGCAGATCGGCGAGCTGTTCACCGCCGCCTGATTCCGCTAGCCGGAAAACACAAAGCCCCGCACGCGGGGCTTTGTCGTTTGCAGTGAGTGAGCAATCTCAAGCGGCAATGTCCGCTTTACCTGTAGGGGCGATTTCAATCGCCAACCGGACCGCAGGTTCGGCCTGCAATGCCGAAGGGGGCAGCTTCGCCGCCCTTGGCGAATGAATTCGCCCCTTCTACAGATACGGCCTTCATCCTGGAAGGGATCAGACAATCACACCCTGGCTACGCAGGTAGTCGTCATAAGTGCCGCTGAAGTCGGTCACACCGTTCTCCGACAGCTCGATGATGCGAGTGGCCAGGGAGCCGACGAACTCGCGGTCGTGGCTGACGAAGATCAAGGTGCCCGGGTAGTTCTCCAGCGCCAGGTTGAGCGCCTCGATGGATTCCATGTCCAGGTGGTTGGTGGGTTCGTCCATTACCAGCACGTTGGGCTTCTTCAGGATCAGCTTGCCGAACAGCATGCGGCCCTGTTCACCACCGGAGATCACCTTCACCGACTTGAGGATCTCGTCGTTGGAGAACAGCATGCGGCCGAGGGTGCCGCGCACCAGTTGCTCGCCGCCCTGGGTCCACTGGCCCATCCAGTCGAACAGGGTGACGTCGTCTTCGAAATCATGGGCATGGTCCTGGGCGTAGTAGCCCAGGTCCGCGCTTTCGGTCCATTTCACAGCGCCACTGTCTGGAGTCATCTCGCCGACCAGAGTGCGCAGCAGAGTGGTCTTGCCAATGCCGTTGGGGCCGATGATGGCGACGCGCTCGCCCGCTTCGATCTGCAGGTCCAGGCCCTTGAACAATTGCTTGCCTTCGAAGCCCTTGGCCAGTTTCTCCACGGTCACCGCCTGGCGGTGCAGCTTCTTGTGCTGGTCGAAGCGGATGAAGGGGCTGACGCGGCTGGACGGCTTGACCTCGGCCAGTTGGATCTTGTCGATCTGCTTGGCGCGCGAGGTCGCCTGCTTGGCTTTCGAGGCGTTGGCGGAGAAGCGGCTGACGAAGGTCTGCAGTTCGGCGATCTGCGCCTTCTTCTTCGCGTTATCGGCCAGCAGCTGCTCGCGCGACTGGGTCGCAGCGGTCATGTACTCGTCGTAGTTGCCCGGGAACAGGCGCAGTTCGCCGTAGTCCAGGTCCGCCATGTGGGTGCATACGCTGTTCAGGAAGTGGCGGTCGTGGGAAATGATGATCATGGTGCTGTTACGCGCCGTGAGGATGTTTTCCAGCCAGCGGATGGTGTTGATGTCCAGGTGGTTGGTCGGCTCGTCCAGCAGCAGCACGTCCGGGTCCGAGAACAACGCCTGGGCCAGCAGAACGCGCAGCTTCCAGCCGGGGGCGACCTCGCTCATCGGGCCGAAGTGCTGGTTCAGCGGGATGCCCAGCCCGAGCAGCAGCTCGCCGGCGCGGGACTCGGCGGTGTAGCCGTCCATTTCGGCGAACTCGGTCTCCAGCTCAGCCACGGCCATGCCGTCTTCTTCGCTCATTTCCGGCAGCGAGTAGATGCGATCACGCTCGGCCTTCACCTTCCAGAGCTCTTCGTGGCCCATGATCACGGTGTCGATCACGCTGAAGTTTTCGTAGGCGAACTGATCCTGGCGCAGCTTGCCCAGACGCACGTTGGGTTCCAGCATCACCTGGCCGCCGGAAGGCTCCAGGTCGCTGCCGAGAATCTTCATGAAGGTCGACTTGCCGCAGCCATTGGCACCGATCAGGCCGTAGCGGTTGCCGCTGCCGAACTTGACGGAAACGTTCTCGAACAGCGGCTTGGCGCCGAACTGCATGGTGATATTTGCGGTGGAGATCACGGTGGAATCCTGAGCTTGGGGCGCACGTAGCGCAAAAAGGGCGCGATTGTAGCGTTTCTGGTTCGGGAAAGGGGCAATCGATCTTCGCCATCGATCCGGTCGCTCGTCGTCGCGTGTCCAGTTATATGCCTTGGTGAATATCTGAAATACGGCAAATAAATTGGATGAATGTGTGAGGCGCACGCATGCTTTGGTCAACCCGCAGTCAAGGAGCCGAGCCTGTCGAAGATCCCGTTCATCCTCGCCAGCCTTGACCGAATGCTGGAGCGCTAGGCTGGACACAAGGTGTTGTCACGCCTGATCCGCTGCCCGGGTGCCCGGTGCCGACGACCGCCGAATAGGCACATTCATTGAAAACCCAGGGCGAAGGCGTGGCCTTCGCCTCCTTTCGCAAAAAGGAGAACACCATGGCGCTCAAAGATATTCTTCCCGGCCAACTGGGCTTCGGTACCGCCCCGCTGGGCAACATGTTCCGCGACATTCCCGAGGAGGAAGCACGGGCGACAGTGGACGCCGCGTGGAACGACGGCATCCGTTACTTCGACAATGCGCCGTTCTACGGTGCGGGGCTGGCGGAAATCCGCATGGGCGAGGCGCTCGCCGGAAGGCGTCGCGAAGACTACGTCATCAGCACCAAGGTCGGCCGCCTGATTCTCGACGAAGTCGAGGACGTGAATGCCCGCGACCTCGGCGAAAAGGGTGATGTCTTCCGCTACGGCCGCCCGAACCGGATCGTCAATGACTATTCCGAAGCCGCCACCCTGCGCTCCATCGAAGACAGCCTCAAGCGACTGCGGACCGATCACATCGAGATCGTCTGGGTCCATGACGTGGCGCAGGATTTCTACGGCGACGAATGGCTCAGCGTATTCGAAAGCGCGCGCAAGGGTGCTTTCAGGGCTCTCGACCGCCTGCGCGATGAAGGTGTGATCAAGGCCTGGGGCCTGGGCGTCAACCGGGTTGAGCCCATTGAACTGCTGCTCGCCCTCGACGAACCGCGCCCGGACGGCTTTCTGCTCGCGGGCCGCTACACGCTGCTCGACCATGAGCGCGCCTTGCAGCGGGTGATGCCACAGGTTGCGGCGCGCGGCCTGGGCATAGTCGTTGGCGGCCCCTACAGCTCCGGCGCGCTCGTCGGCGGCCCCAACTTCGAATACGCACCGGCCACGCCCGAGATACTCGCCAAGGTCGCCCGGATCAAGGCCATCGCCGATCGCTATGGCATCAGCATGAAGGCCGCGGGGCTCCAGTTCGCCCTGGCCAACCCGGCAGTGGCCGCGGTCATCCCGGGGGCGAGCAAGCCCGGCCGCATCGCCGAAGACCGCGCCGCGCTGAACGAAGTGGTGCCGGCGGATTTCTGGCGCGAACTGCGCAGCGCCGGACTGGTCGACCCGGCCGCGCCGCTGCCGATCGCGGATTGAGGCGCGCGAGGTGACCGGGGCGGTGGCTCCGGTCACAGGTCTGTCGCAAAAGTGTCAACTTCCGGCGTTAGCCTGACTCGGCTTCCACGGCATATTCGATGCGGCAGCGCATCCCCACACCTTCGCGGTGCAGGCCAACCTCATCAGTTGGCCTTTTTTCTGCCTGCCGCTCCTGCCGTGGTCCCACCGGGTTCAGCGGAGCAGTCCATGGAAATCGCGATCCAGCAGGTCAACCGTGGCGGCAGGGAAGAGTGGCAGGTAGAAGCCCTCGGTATGAAGGTGCCGTTCCGTGATCGGGCCTCGGCGCTGGCGTTTGCAGTCCGATTGCAGGAGCGTGTGGACGCCCCGCACTGGTTGCCAGGACGGGAGCAGCCAGCGTCCACGGAAGAGTGAAGTCGCGCCCTGTCGTTTTCAGCTATTGCCTGCCAGGTGCCCGCTGCGGCAAGAATGCGCCTTCAGGACCAGCAGGAGATTGCACGTGAAGAAGACTCGGTTTTTCGCTGTACTGGCCTTGCAGGCCTGCGCAGTCGCGGCAGTGGCGGGGGAGTGGCCGCAGGGTGGCGGGGAGAAGTTCACCCAGGAGTGCGTTATCAGCGCGGCGCGGCAGGTTCCGCCGGACAAGGCCGCCGCCTACTGCAAGTGCTCCAACGGCATGATGCAGGAGGCGTTCACCTCCCAGCAGTTGGTGGGGGTCACCGAAGGTCGTAAACCTACCGATGAAGAGCTGACGGTCCTGACCGATATCTCGCGTTCCTGCGCTCGCGAAACCTTGCAGTGAGACGGTAACAGGAGCGTCACATCCGCTCCCTAGAATGGGCACTGCGCCACGGACGGTGCCCATCTCCCCGCAATGCCCTCATTCCCTGAAGAACACCTGCACCAGGTGATAGCCGAACTGGCTTTTCACCGGGCCGTGGATCACCCGCACGGGTTTCTTGAAAATCACCTGATCGATCACCCGCACCATCTGGCCGGGGCGGACTTCGCCCAGGTCGCCGCCGCGCTTGGCGGACGGGCAAATGGAATGCTTCTTGGCCAGGGTCGCGAAGTCTTCGCCTTTATCCAGGCGCTTCTTCAGTTGCTCGGCTTCCGCCTCGGTCTTGACCAGAATATGGCGGGCAAGGGCCTTGGCCATGGGATTTCCTCTTGGAGTGTGGAGCGGTTCATTGTGCCAGCACGGGCCGCCGCCATACAGTTGCTGACCTGTGATCCGCCACGCGGATGCCTTCACACCTGACCGGACGCGCACACCCATGGACCTCTCATCGATGCTGAAAATCCTGGCCAGCCAGGATGGTTCCGACCTCTACCTGTCCACGGGCGCGCCGCCCTGTGCCAAGTTCAACGGCCTGCTCCGACCGCTCAGCAATGAGCCGCTGAAAGCCGGCGACGTGGCGAAGATTGCCGAATCCATCATGGATCCCGAGCAGCGCGCCGAGTTCGACCGCGAGCTGGAAATGAACCTGGCCATCTCGCTGCCGAACATTGGCCGTTTCCGTATCAACATCTTCCGCCAGCGCAACGAAGTCTCCATCGTTGCGCGGAACATCAAGCTGGACATCCCGCGTTTCGAAGACCTCAAGCTGCCCGAAGTGCTGCTGAAAATGGTGATGGAAAAGCGCGGCCTGGTGCTCTTCGTCGGCGGTACGGGGTCCGGCAAGTCCACCTCCCTGGCGGCCTTGATCGACTACCGCAACCGCAACACCGGCGGCCACATCATCACCATCGAAGACCCGGTGGAGTACGTGCACCGGCACAAGAAGTCGATCATCAACCAGCGCGAGGTGGGCGTGGACACCCGCAGTTTCCACGCCGCGCTGAAGAACACCCTGCGCCAGGCGCCGGACGTGATCCTGATCGGCGAGATCCGCGACCGCGAGACCATGGAGCACGCCCTGGCCTTCGCCGACACCGGTCACCTGGCCATTTCCACCCTGCACGCCAACAACGCCAACCAGGCGCTGGACCGCATCATCAACTTCTTCCCCGAAGAGCGCCGTCCGCAGCTGCTCAACGACCTGGGCAACAACCTCAAGGCGTTCGTCTCCCAGCGCCTGGTGCGCACCCAGGACGGCAAGCGCCGGGCGGCAGTGGAAGTGCTGCTGGGCACCTCGACCATCAGCGACCTGATCAAGCGCGGCGAATTCCACTCCATCAAGGAGATCATGGAAAAGTCCCGCGGCCTGGGCATGCAGACCTTCGACCAGGCGCTGTTCGACCTGGTGGTGGAGGGCGCCATTCCCGAAGACGAAGCGATCAAGAACGCCGACTCGGCCAACAACCTGCGCCTGAAACTCAAGTTGTACCGCGACGGCCCGGCAGCAGCGCCGGCACCGGCAGCGGCCGCCCCTGCACCTGCCGCTGCGCCGGCCCGCACCGAGGATGCCGCCAGCTGGGGCCTGGAGCTGAAGCTGGAAGAGCTGGAAGAGGACGGGCCGGAGGAGCCGGGGCCTCGCTAAGCCTCTTCCTTGTAGGGGCGATTTCAATCGCCAAGGGCAGCGGAGCTGCCCCCTGGGGCTCACCGGCCGAACCTTCGGTCCGGTTGGCGAATGAATTCGCCCCGACACGCCTGTATGGCCAAATTTAATTTTGTCTGTACATAGCGACCGCACCCCGGCCCGCATAGATTCGCTGCATGCCCCAACCGATCCGGGAGGTCGTGATGCGTATCGCTGTACTGACGTTCGAAGGCTTCAACGAGCTGGACTCCTTCGTGGCCGCCGGCCTGCTCAACCGCATGCGCGGGGAGGGTTGGAAGGCGGAGATCACTGCGCCCAGCGAATGGGTGACCTCGATGAACGGCGTGCGGGTGCAGGCCCAGCAGCCCCTGGAGGCGGCCAACACGGCGGACGTCGTGCTGTTCGGCAGCGGCATCCAGACGCGTGAAATCGCCAAGGACCGCAGCATCCTCGATCGCCTGCGCCTGGACCCGCAGCGCCAACTGATCGGCTCGCAATGCTCCGGTGCCCTGCTGATGGCCAGGCTTGGCCTGCTCGGCAATCTGCCGGCCTGCACTGACCTCACCACCAAACCCTGGGTGATCGAGGCTGGCGTCCAGGTGCTCGATCAGCCGTTCTTCGCCAATGGCAACCTGGCCACCGCCGGCGGCTGCCTGTCCGCGCCGTACCTGGCGGCCTGGGTGATCGCCAAACTGGCCGGCGAGGATGCCTGCGCCACGGCACTGCACTACGTGGCGCCGGTGGGGGAGAAGGAGGCGTACATGGAACGGGCCCTGGGTGTGATCAGGCCCTACCTCTAGGCCGGATTCCTGTGGGGGCGAATTCATTCGCCAAGGGCGGCGAAGCCGCCCCGCAGGGGTTCAGGCCGAACCTTCGGTTCGGTTGGCAAATGAATTCGCCTCTAAAAGTTCCGGCAGGTCCCGGAACAGTTCCAGCGCCTGCGGATTGGCCAGGGCGTCGGTGTTCTTCACCGGCCGGCCGTGCACCACGTTGCGTACCGCCAGTTCGACGATCTTGCCGCTCAGGGTGCGGGGAATGTCGGCTACGGCGATGATCTTCGCCGGCACGTGGCGTGGCGTGGTGTTGGCGCGGATCACCTGGCGGATACGCTCGCGCAGGGCGTCGTCCAGCACCACGCCGTCACGCAAGCGAACGAACAGCACCACCCGCACATCGCCTTGCCAGTCCTGGCCGATGGCGATGGACTCCAGCACCTCTTCCACCTTTTCCACCTGGCGATAGATTTCGGCGGTGCCGATGCGCACGCCGCCGGGGTTGAGCACCGCGTCGGAGCGGCCGTGGATCACCAGGCCGCCGTGCGGGGTTTCCTCGGCGTAGTCGCCATGGGCCCAGACGCCGGGGAAGGTGTCGAAGTAGGCCGCCTTGAACTTCGCCCCGTCCGGATCGTTCCAGAAGCCCACCGGCATCGACGGGAAGTGCCGGGCGCACACCAGCTCACCCTTCTCGCCGAACACCCGCTTGCCGTCCTCGTTCCACACCTGCACGTCCATGCCCAGGCCCTTGCACTGCAGCTCGCCGCGCCAGACGGGCAGCACCGGATTGCCCAGGGCGAAGCAGGACACGATGTCCGTGCCGCCGGATATCGAGGACAGGCACAGCTCGCCCTTGATGTCGCGGTACACGTACTCGAAGCTCTCGTGGGACAGCGGTGAGCCGGTGGAAAGCAGCGCCTTCAAGCGTTCCAGGCGATGGCTCTGACGCGGCCTGGCGCCGGCCTTCTCCAGGGCGGCGAGGTACTTGGCGCTGGTGCCGAAGATGCTGATGCCCTCGGCATCGATCAGGTCCATCAGGCGCTCGGGGCCGGGGTGGAAGGGCGAGCCGTCGTAGAGCACCAGCGTGGCGCCGAGGGCGAGTCCGGAAACCAGCCAGTTCCACATCATCCAGCCGCATGTAGTGAAGTAGAACAGGGTGTCCGAGGCCGACAGGTCGCAATGCAGGCCGTGTTCCTTGACGTGCTGCAGCAAGGTGCCGCCCACCCCGTGGATGATGCATTTGGGCACGCCGGTGGTGCCGCTGGAGTAGAGGATGTACAGCGGGTGGTCGAGGGGCACCGGGACGAACACCGGCTCGCCGCCGGGCGGGTAGACGTCGTTCCACAAGGCCACCCGGGCACGGGTGGTGAAGTCCTCCGGCCGCGCTTCGGACTGGGAGTAGGGCACTACCAGCAACTGTTCCAGCCAGGGCATGCGCTCGAGGATTTCATTGAGCTTGGCCGTCAGATCCAGATTCTTGCCGGCGTAGCGGTAGCCGGCAGCGGCGATCAGCACCTTGGGCTCGATCTGGCCGAAACGGTCGATCACGCCCTGGGTGCCGAAGTCCGGCGAGCAGGATGACCAGGTGGCGCCCAGGCTGGTGGCGGCGAGCATGCCGACGACGGTCTGCCAGGTGTTGGGCATGAAGGCCGCCACCCGGTCGCCGGCTCTTACGCCCATGGCTTTCAGGCTCTGTTGCAGGCCGGCGACATGGGCGGCCAGTTCGGCGTAGGTCAGCTGTACGCGGCTGCCGTCTTCGCCGATGGCCACCAGGGCAGGATGTCCGTCGCGACGGCGCAGCAGGTGTTCGGCGAAATTCAGCGTGGCGCCGGGGAACCAGCGGGCATTGGGCATCGCGCCGCCTTCCTCCAGAACGGCGCTGGGCTGCGTGCTGAAGCGGATGTCAAAGAACTCGACGATCGCCTGCCAGAAGGCCTCGCGGCGATCCAGGCTCCAGGCATGCAGGGCAGGGTAGTCGGGCAGGTCCAGCCCCTGTTGCCGGCTGACCTGGCGGCGGAAGGCATCCATGCGGGTGGCGGCGATCCGCACTGGGCTGGGGGTCCACAGTGGCTGGTCCATCTGCGCATCCTCATCTTGCGAGTCTTGAGTCGTCCGACTGCTATCAGCATAGGCCCTGGCTCAAGGCCGGGGCAGGTCGAGGCGGTTCCAGTCGGGGGTGTGCAGGAGCACGTCGCTGAGTGCCTGGGCGGCGGTGGAAAGCGTGTGCTCGGCCAACCGCAGCAGGCCCACGCGGCGCTCCACCTGGGGGCTGTGCAGGGCGATGCAGTGGGCACCCAGCTCTTCCATCTGCTGGATGCACAGGCTGGGCACGGCACTGACGCCCAACCCCTGGGCCACCATCCGGCCCACGGTCACCAGTTGGTGGCTCTCGAAGGCGACCGGCAGGCGGCCGTGCTGCGGGGCGAGTACCTCTTCCAGCATCAGCCGCACTGCGGATGGGCGTTGCAGGGTGATGAAGTTGCCCTGCAGCAGCTCCGCCCAGCCCACCTCGGCGCGCTGGGCGAGTTCGCAATCGGCGGGCACCACGGCGACGAAGCGGTCGGTGTAGAAGGGTGTGAAGTCGAGCCCGTCGAGGGATTCGGGTTCGAAGGCGATGCCCAGTTCCACCCGCCGGTTGCGCACCATCTCCAGCACCTGCTCGTTGATCACGTCATGCACCGCCACGTTGACCTTGGGGTGCTGGTCGCGGAAGGCCTTGAGCGCGGCCGGCAGCAGGTTGCCGGCGAAGGAGGGCATGGCGGCGATGGAGACCTTGCCCAACTGCAAGGTGAAGTGCTGGCGCAGCAGCTCCTCGGCATTGTCCCAGTCCGCCAGCAGGCGTCGGGCGATGGGCAAAAGGGTTTCCCCTTCGGGCGTCAGGGCGACGCTGCGTGTCGTGCGCACCAGCAACTGGCCGCCGAGGGAGTCTTCCAGGTTCTTGATCGACAGGCTCAGCGCCGGTTGGGACAGGTGCAGCCGTTCGCAGGCCTGGGCGAAGCTCAGGCTCTGGGCTACAGCGAGGAAGGCGCGCAACTGCTTGATGGTCATTGATTTGGTTTGCTTATGAATTGTTAGGAAAAACAAACTTAACAAATCAGTCTGTGCGGGAGAAGCTCTGACCCACTCACCGGCGGCACTGCGCCGCGACCAATAAAGACAAGAGGCACATGAGCATGAGTGGACTCGACAAGCGAGTAAGCAGCTACGAGGAAGCCCTGGACGGGCTGACAGACAACATGACCGTCCTGGCCGGTGGTTTCGGCCTTTGTGGCATCCCCGAGAACCTGATCGCCGAGATCCGCCGCCGTGGCGTCACGGGCCTCACCGTGGTTTCCAACAACTGTGGCGTCGATGGTTTCGGCCTCGGCGTGCTGCTGGAAGACCGCCAGATCCGCAAGATGGTTGCCTCCTACGTGGGTGAGAACGCCCTGTTCGAGAAGCAACTGCTGAGCGGCGAGCTGGAAGTCGAACTGACCCCGCAAGGCACCCTGGCCGAGAAACTGCGCGCAGGTGGTGCCGGCATCCCGGCCTTCTTCACCGCCACCGGCTACGGCACCCCGGTTGCCGAAGGCAAGGAAGTACGCGAGTTCAACGGCCGTCCTCACATCCTCGAACCTTCCATTACCGGTGACTTCGCCATCGTCAAGGGCTGGAAGGCCGACTACTACGGCAACGTGATCTACCGCCACACCGCGCAGAACTTCAACCCGGTGGTGGCCACTGCCGGCCGCATCACCGTGGTCGAAGTCGAAGAGATCGTCGCGCCGGGCGAACTGGACCCGACCCAGATCCACACCCCGGGCATCTACGTTGATCGTGTGATTCTTGGCAGCTTCGAGAAGCGCATCGAAAAGCGCACCGTTCGCTCCTGACCACGACAAGAAGAATTCGAGGAAACCGACATGGCACTGACCCGCGAACAAATGGCCCAGCGTGTGGCCCGCGAACTGAAAGATGGCTACTACGTCAACCTGGGCATCGGCATCCCGACCCTGGTGGCCAACTACGTACCCGAAGGCATGGAAGTGATGCTGCAGTCCGAGAACGGCCTGCTGGGCATGGGCGCCTTCCCCACTGAAAATGAAGTCGATGCCGACATGATCAACGCCGGCAAGCAGACCGTCACCGCGGTCAAGGGCGCGTCCATTTTCTCCTCGGCCGAGTCGTTCGCGATGATCCGCGGCGGCCACGTCGACCTGACTGTGCTCGGCGCCTTCGAGGTGGACGTCCACGGCAACATCGCGTCCTGGATGATCCCCGGCAAGCTGGTCAAGGGCATGGGTGGCGCCATGGACCTGGTCGCCGGTGCCGACAACATCATCGTCACCATGACCCACGCCTCCAAGGACGGTGAGTCCAAGCTGTTGGAACGCTGTGAGCTGCCGCTGACCGGCGCCGGCTGCATCCGCAAGGTGCTGACCGACCTGGCCTACCTGGAGATCGAGAACGGCGCCTTCATCCTGCGCGAAACCGCGCCGGGCGTGAGCATCGCCGAAATCGCCGAGAAAACCGCCGGCCGCCTGATCGTCCCCGACGACGTGGTTGAAATGACCTTTTGATTGCTCTACCGCTCTGGAGGAGGCCACCACGCATGGCGTCCTCCGGCGCGGTCTTTTCGTTTTGTAGTTCGTAGGATGGGTGGAGCGGAGCGATACCCATCAATCGAGAGCCGCCCCATGTGGTGCAGGAGTTCCAAACATGCAAGATGTCGTTATCGTCGCCGCCACCCGCACCGCCATCGGCAGCTTCCAGGGTGCCCTGGCGAACATTCCCGCCCCAGAACTGGGTGCCGCAGTGATCCGCCAGTTGCTGGCCCAGACCAGCCTCGACGGCGCTGAAGTGGATGAAGTCATCCTCGGCCAGGTGCTCACCGCAGGCTCCGGCCAGAACCCGGCCCGCCAGGCGGCGATCCTCGCCGGCCTGCCGCACGCGGTACCGGCCATGACCCTGAACAAGGTCTGCGGCTCCGGCCTCAAGGCCCTGCACCTGGCCGCCCAGGCGATCCGCTGTGGCGACGCCGAGGTGATCATCGCCGGCGGCCAGGAGAACATGAGCCTGGCACCGTACGTGATGCCGGGCGCCCGCACCGGCCTGCGCATGGGCCACGCCAAGCTGGTCGACACCATGATCCAGGACGGCCTGTGGGACGCCTTCAACGACTACCACATGGGCATCACCGCCGAGAACCTGGTGGAGAAGTACGGCATCAGCCGTGAAGCCCAGGACGCCTTCGCCGCCGCCTCGCAGCAGAAGGCCGTGGCCGCCATCGAAGGCGGGCGTTTCGTGGATGAGATCACCCCGATCCTGATCCCGCAGCGCAAGGGCGACCCCGTTGCCTTCGCCACGGACGAGCAGCCGCGCGCCGGCACCACCGCCGAAGCCCTGGGCAAGCTCAAGCCGGCCTTCAAGAAAGACGGCAGCGTCACCGCCGGCAACGCCTCCAGCCTCAACGACGGCGCCGCTGCCGTGCTGCTGATGAGCGCCACCAAGGCCAAGGCCCTCGGCCTGCCGGTACTGGCGCGCATCGCCAGCTACGCCAACGCCGGCGTCGACCCGGCGATCATGGGCATCGCCCCGGTCTCGGCGACCCGTCGCTGCCTGGAAAAGGCCGGCTGGAACCTGGCTGATCTCGACCTGATCGAAGCCAACGAAGCCTTCGCCGCCCAGGCGCTGTCCGTCGGGCAGGAGCTGGGCTGGGACGCCACCAAGGTCAACGTCAACGGCGGCGCCATCGCCCTGGGCCACCCCATCGGCGCCTCCGGCTGCCGCGTGCTGGTGAGCCTGCTGCACGAAATGATCAAGCGCGATGCCAAGAAGGGCCTGGCGACCCTGTGCATCGGCGGCGGCCAAGGAGTAGCCCTGGCCATCGAACGCTAAGCCGCAACACACCCGATCCGCGTTGCGGGTCATGTAGGGTGGATCGATGAAGCGCGATCCACCCTACGATTGCTTCACCCATAACTAGAAAGCTCCAACGGACCGGGCCCACCTGGTCCTCGCAAGGCCATCACGCACGAGCCCAAGGCCGAAAGGTCACGGGCACCCGACCTCACCATGCCCCTGATGGGCGTGGCGTCGTCGTTTCAGACAGAAAGAGGGCAAAGACCCTCGGATTCGATCAAGACCACTGTCCCGGCGCCCGGCCGCCATTGCGGCTGGGCGATTGCCGATAAAAACAACACTCCCGAGGTACCCGATGGCCACACAACTTCAAGAAAGCCGCTCAGCACGCTTTGCCATGCGTTGCTCGAACTGGGCGGAACGCTGGTTCCCTGATTCCTGGGTCTTTGCCGCAGTCGCCGTTCTGCTGGTGACGGTCGCTACCCTGGCGATGGGCGCGCCGGCCAGCCAGGCCGCCAAAGCCTTTGGCGACGGATTCTGGAGCCTGATCCCCTTCACCATGCAGATGGCCTTCGTGGTCATTGGCGGCTATGTGGTTGCCAGCTCCGGCCCGGCTTCGCGCCTGATCGACCTGCTGGCCCGCGTGCCGAAGAACGGACGCTCGGCCGTGTGCTGGGTAGCGCTGATCTCCATGGTGGCGTCGCTGCTGAACTGGGGCCTGTCCCTGGTGTTCGGCGGCCTCTTGGTGCGTGCCCTGGCCCGCCGTGAAGAACTGAAGATGGACTACCGCGCCGCCGGTGCCGCCGCCTACCTGGGGCTGGGCGCCGTGTGGGCCCTTGGCCTGTCTTCGTCGGCCGCGCAGTTGCAGGCCAACCCGGCCAGCCTGCCGCCGTCGATCCTCGCCATCACCGGCGTGATTCCCTTCACCGAAACCATCTTCCTCTGGCAGTCGGGTGTGATGCTGCTGGCGCTGATGGTGGTGTCCCTGGTAATCGCCTACATGACCGCGCCCAGCGCCGCCAGTGCGCGTGATGCCAAGTCCTGCGGCGTTGACCCGAGCTTCACCGCGCCGCCGCAAGTCAAGCCGACCCGCCCGGGCGAATGGCTGGAACACAGCCCGCTGCTGATCATCCTGCTGGTGGTGCTGGCCGGTGGTTGGCTGGCCCAGGAGTTCGCCAGCAAGCCGGCGATCACCGCCATTTCCGGCCTGAACACCTACAACCTACTGTTCATCATGGCGGGCGCGCTGCTGCACTGGCGTCCGCGCAGCTTCCTCGATGCCGTGACCCGAGCGGTGCCCACCACCACGGGCGTGCTGATCCAGTTTCCGCTGTACGGTTCCATCGCTGCGATCATGACCACGGTCAATGGCAGCGACGGCCAGACCCTGGCCCACCACATCTCCACCTTCTTCGTGCAGATCGCCAACCACGACACCTACGCGCTGCTGATGGGCGTGTACTCCGCCGTGCTGGGCTTCTTCATCCCGTCCGGTGGCGGCAAGTGGATCATCGAGGCGCCCTACGTGATGCAGGTGGCCAATGAACTGCAGTACCACCTGGGCTGGTCGGTGCAGATCTACAACGCCGCGGAGGCGCTGCCGAACCTCATCAACCCCTTCTACATGCTGCCGCTGCTGGGCGTGCTGGGCCTGAAGGCGCGCGACCTGATCGGCTTTTCCTTCGTCCAGTTGCTGGTGCATATCCCGCTGGTGCTGGTGCTGCTGTGGGGCCTGGGCAAGACGCTGGCCTACATTCCGCCGGTCATGCCCTGACGTTTCGACTCGGGGGTGACCCTCACCCCCAGCCCCTCTCCATGCCACGGAGAGGGGCCCGTGCCTGACCGCCCGCGCTAGCCCGGCAGTCGGCACGAACAATCCCCGCCTTCCTCCAGGCGAGGGGCAGTGAAGATCGTTGGCCCCGGAACGGGGCCAACTTGCCACTTCTTTACGCTTTCTTGATGCCCCCGCGCTCCCTCTGGGCTCGTTCCTTTACGCCCTCCGTTCCGACAATGGCTCCACGGCGGCATAGACCGCATTCAGGAGCACAAGCAATGAGCATTCTCGACGGGGTGTCCCTGGTTCTGGCCATGGGACTTTTCATTTATTTGCTGGTCGCGCTGCTGCGCGCCGAGCGCGGCTAGGAGGCCACATGCAACTTCAGGACATCGGCCTCATCCTGGCCTTCTTCGTGCTGGTGCTGGCGCCGGCACCTTTCCTCGGACGCTTCTTCTACCGGGTGATGGAGGGACAACGCACCTTCCTGACCCCGGTTTTCTCGCCCGTCGAGCGTTTCTGCTACCGGGTATCAGGCGTCGACTCCGAGCGTGAGCAGGATTGGAAGACCTACGCACTGGCCCTGGTGGCCTTTTCCCTCGCCAGCCTGGTCGTTCTGTTCTCCATCCTCATGCTGCAAGGTGCATTGCCGCTGAACCCGCAGAAATTGCCGGGCCTGGAGTGGAGCCTGGCGTTCAACACTGCCGTCAGCTTCATGACCAATACCAACTGGCAGGCCTACAGCGGTGAAGCCAGCCTGAGCTATTTCAGCCAGATGGTCGGCCTGGGCGTGCAGAACTTCGTCAGCCCTGCTGTCGGCCTGGCCGTACTGGTCGTGTTCTGCCGCGGTATTGCCCGTCGTTCGACCGACAGCATCGGCAACTTCTGGGTCGACCTGACTCGCGCGACCCTCTACGTGCTGCTGCCGTTGTGCCTGCCGCTGGCGCTGTTCCTGGTCTGGCAGGGCGTTCCGCAAAGCTTCTTCGACTACGCCCATGCGGTGACCCTGCAGGGCGCCGACCAGAGCATCCCGCTGGGGCCTGCCGCCAGCCAGATCGCCATCAAGCAACTGGGCACCAACGGTGGCGGCTTCTTCGGCGTCAACTCGGCGCACCCGTTCGAGAACCCCACGGCCTGGAGCAACCTGCTGGAGATGGCTTCCATCATCCTGATCCCGGCGGCCCTGGTGTTCACCTTCGGCCACTACGTCAAGGACCTGCGTCAGAGCCGTGCGCTGCTGGCCTGCATGCTGGTGCTGTTCGTCATCGGCCTGGGCGTGACCCTGTACAGCGAATACCAGCCGAACCCGGCCCTGGCTGCACTGCCGATCGAGCAGAGCGGTTCGCTGGAAGGCAAGGAAAGTCGCCTCGGTATCGCCGCTTCGGCGCTCTGGGCCGTGACCACCACCGCGGCGTCCAACGGTTCGGTCAACGCCATGCATGACAGCTTCAGTGCCCTGGGCGGCATGATCCCGATGTTCAACATGATGCTCGGCGAGATCATCTTTGGCGGCGTTGGTGCTGGCCTCTACGGCATGCTGCTGTTCGTGCTGATCGCCGTGTTCCTCGCCGGCCTGATGATCGGCCGCACCCCGGAATACCTCGGCAAAAAGCTGGAGGCCCGCGAAGTGCGTCTGCTGGTGGCGACCTTGCTGGTCATGCCGGTTGGCGTGCTGGTGTTCTGCGGCCTGGCCATCAGCCTGGCGGGCCCGGCGGCTTCCATCACCAACCCCGGCGCCCACGGCTTCAGCCAGGCCCTGTATGCCTACACCTCGGGTACCGCCAACAACGGTTCGGCCTTCGCTGGCTTCGGCGCCAACACGCCGTTCCATAACGTGTTGATCGGCCTTGCCATGATTCTCGGCCGCTTCGGCTACATCCTCCCGGTGCTGGCCATCGCCGGCAGTCTGGCAGCGAAGAAGCGCGCGCCGCTTGGCGCCAACAGCTTCCCTACCCACGGCCCGCTGTTCGTCACCTTGCTGATCCTGACCATTCTGCTAGTCGGCGGCCTGACCTTCCTGCCGGCGTTGGCCCTTGGGCCGATCGCCGAACACCTCGCGCTGATCCAGGGCTTCTAACGGAGAACCATGATGAATGCCCCCATGCAGGCGCTCAAAGGCGCCAAGCAGCAACCCAAGACCTCCTTCGCCGCGCTGTGGAAACCAGCGCTGCGCCAGGCCTTCGTCAAGCTGGACCCGCGCCAGCTGGTACGTTCGCCGGTGATCCTGGTGGTCGAGCTGACCGCGGTGCTGACCACCGTTCTTTGCTTCATCCCCAACCCGGCGGTGAGCACCGGCCTGGCCGTGCAGATCGCCCTCTGGCTGTGGTTCACCGTGCTCTTCGCCAACTTCGCCGAAGCCTTGGCCGAGGGCCGTGGCAAGGCCCGCGCCGACAGCCTGCGTGCTGGTAGCCAGGGCCTGACCGCGCGCCGCCGCAAGGCCAATGGCCAGTTCGAGACCGTTCCGGCCGCCAGCCTGCGTCGTGGTGACGTGGTGCGGGTTGAAGCCGGTGAGTTGATCCCCGGTGATGGTGAAGTGATCGAAGGCATCGCTGCGGTCAACGAAGCGGCCATCACGGGCGAATCGGCGCCGGTGATCCGCGAGTCCGGTGGCGACCGTTCCGCCGTCACCGGCAACACCCGCATCGTTTCCGACTGGCTGCTGGTGAAAGTCACCGCCAACCCCGGCGAGTCCACGCTGGACCGGATGATCGCCCTGGTGGAAGGCGCCAAGCGCCAGAAAACCCCCAACGAGGTGGCGCTGGACATCCTGCTGCTCGGCCTGACGCTGATCTTCCTGTTGGTGGTGGCTACTCTGCAGCCCTTCGCCCGCTATGCCGGTGGCGACCTGCCGCTGGTCTATCTGGTAGCGCTGCTGGTGACCCTGATCCCCACCACCATCGGCGGCCTGCTGTCGGCCATCGGCATCGCCGGCATGGACCGCCTGGTGCGCCTGAACGTGATCGCCAAGTCCGGCCGTGCAGTAGAGGCCGCGGGTGACGTGCATGTGCTGCTGCTGGACAAGACCGGCACCATCACCTTCGGTAACCGCCGTTGCAGCGCGATGATCAAGGCCCCCGGCGTGGCCGGCAAAGAACTCTCCGACGCCGCGCTGCTGGCTTCGCTCGCCGACGAGACGCCGGAAGGCAAGTCCATCGTCGAATACCTGCGCGCGCTGCACGCCATGCAGGAGCCGGCTCGCGACGAGATTACCGTCATTCCCTTCACCGCCGAGACCCGTCTCTCCGGCGCCGACTGGGCTGGCCACAGCTACCGCAAGGGTGCTGTGGATGCGGTACTCGACTGGGTCGGCATGGCTCGCGAGGACATGCCGGCGCCGCTGGCCCGCGAAATCGAGAAGATCGCCCAGAGTGGCGGCACGCCGCTGCTGGTGGCGGCCGACGGCAAACTGCTGGGGGCCATCCACCTCAAGGACGTGGTCAAGCCTGGCATCCGTGATCGCTTCGCCGAACTGCGCCAGATGGGCATCCGCACCGTGATGGTGACCGGCGACAACCCGCTGACCGCTGCCGCCATCGCCGCCGAGGCCGGGGTGGACGACGTGATCGCCGAAGCCACGCCGGAGAAGAAGCTGGCGCGCATCCGCCAGGAGCAGGGCGAAGGCAAGATGGTCGCCATGTGCGGCGACGGCGCCAACGACGCACCGGCGCTGGCCCAGGCCGACGTGGGTCTGGCCATGAACGACGGCACCCAGGCCGCCCGCGAGGCTGCCAACCTGGTGGACCTGGATTCCGACCCCACCAAGCTGCTCGACGTGGTGCAGGTGGGCAAGGAACTGCTGGTGACCCGTGGCGCGCTCACCACCTTCTCGGTGGCCAACGACGTCGCCAAGTACTTCGCCATCCTCCCGGCGCTGTTCGCCGGCATCTACCCGCAACTGGGTGTGCTGAACATCATGGAGCTGGCCAGCCCGCAAAGCGCCATCCTCTCGGCCATCGTGTTCAACGCGCTGATCATCATCGGCCTGATTCCGCTGGCCTTGCGCGGGGTACGGGTGCAGGCCGCGGACGCCGCCAGCCTGCTGCGCCGCAACCTGCTGATCTACGGCCTGGGCGGCATCGTCGCGCCCTTCGTCGGCATCAAGCTGATCGACGTCCTGCTCAACGCAGTGGGACTGGTGTGAACTAGCCCCCTCTCCCTCTGGGAGAGGGGCCGGGGGTGAGGGTTTCTCACCCCCGCAAGACTTAGATTTCCCGCGAGGAACTGAATATGCTTAGCCAACTCCGCCCAGCCATAAGTCTTCTGGCCCTGATGACCTTGATCACCGGCGTCGCCTATCCGCTCACCGTTACCGGCATTGCCCAACTAGCCTTCCCCGAGCAGGCCAACGGCAGCCTGGTGCATGACGCCAAGGGCGAGGTGCGCGGCAGCTCGTTGCTGGCGCAGAACTTCGACGGCCCCGAGTGGTTCCAGCCGCGCCCGTCGGCCGCAAGCTTTGCCACCGTAGCCAGCGGCGCCAGCAACCTGGCGCCGAGCAACCCGGCCCTGGCCGAGCGCATCAACAAGGACGCGCACCGCCTGGCCACCGAAGGCCACGGCAAGGTGCCCATGGCCCTGGTCACCACATCGGGCAGCGGCCTCGATCCGCACCTGCCGCCGTCGGCCGCGCGTTTCCAGATTGCACGCATCTCGGCCGAACGCAGCCTGCCGGCCGATTCCCTGGAGCGACTGGTGGAACAACACACCGAGCGGCCCCTGATCGGTCCGGCGGTGGTCAACGTACTGGCCCTGAACACAGCGTTGAATGAGATGACTCGATGAGTGATGCGCAGCGCGCCGATGCGCTTCTGGCCGAGATGCCCCAGGGAGGGCGCGGCCGACTGAAAGTCTTCCTCGGCGCCGCACCTGGCGTGGGCAAGACCTACGCCATGCTGCAGGCCGCCCAGGCGCAACTGCGCCAGGGCGTCGACCTGCGCGCCGCCGTGGTGGAAACCCATGGTCGCGCCGAGACCGAAGCCATGCTCGCCGGACTGCCGCAGCAACCGCTGCGGCGTTTCGATTACCGCGGCATGCAACTGACCGAGATGGACCTGGACGGCATCCTCGCCCGTCCGCCGCGCCTGGCCCTGGTGGACGAGCTGGCCCATACCAATGCCCCCGGCAGCCGTCACGCCAAGCGCTGGCAGGATGTGCAGGAGCTGCTCGACGCCGGCATCGACGTCTACACCACCGTCAACGTCCAGCACCTGGAAGCGCTCAACGACCAGGTGCATGACATCACCGGCGTGCAGGTACGCGAGACCTTGCCGGACTGGGTCCTGCAGGAGGCTGACGAAATCCTCCTGGTCGACCTGCCGCCCCGCGAACTGCTCGAACGCCTGCGCGAAGGCAAGGTCTACGTGCCTGAGCAGGCGCGCGCCGCCATCGACGCCTTCTTCTCCCAGACCAACCTCACCGCCCTGCGCGAGCTGGCCATGCAGACTGCCGCTGCACGGGTGGATGCCGACCTCAATCGTCGTTACCGCCAGCGTGGCCTGGAAGCACCGGCTGTGCGCGGGCGACTGCTGCTAGGTATTGATGGTGACCATCAGGCCGAGCGCCTGGTGCGTCATGCCAGCCGGGTGGCCGAGCGGCGCCACCTGCCCTGGTCGGTGGTGCATGTGGACACAGGCGGAGTGCGCTCGGAAGAGTCTCGCGCCTGTCTGCAAGCAGCTCAGCAACTGGCAGAACGCCTGGGCGGCGAGGTGGTAACCCTGCGTGCCGAATCGGTGGCCAAGGCCCTGGTCCAGCACGCCAACGAGCGCCGTGCCAGCCTGTTGCTGGTCGGCCGCAGCCGTCAGCGTCTGCGCCGCCGCCTGCTCGGCCGAGGGCTGGCGGAGCGCTTGCTGCACCTTGGCGAGGGACTGGAAATCAGCGTGCTGGATACCGAAGCTGACCGTCGCCCACCCAGTCCGCGCGCCAGCGATTCTGCGCGTCTGGTGGACTACGGCCTGGCGGTGCTGGCCGCCATCACCGCCAGCGCCCTGGCCTGGTTGGTGTCCCATTCCCTGGAACTGCCGAACATTTCCCTGGTGTTCCTCGCCGCCGTGCTGCTGGTTGCGGTTCGCAGCAGCCTGGGACCTGCGCTGCTGTGCGCCGGATTGTCCTTTCTCGCGTACGACTTCCTGTTCATCCCGCCGACCTTCTCGTTGACCATCGCCCGCCAGGAAGACGTGCTGACGCTGCTGTTCTTCCTGCTGATGGCCGGGCTGACCGGCAACCTGGCCTCGCGCCAGCGCCGGCAGTTGGATGCCCTGCGTGATACCCAGTCGGAAACCACGGCATTGCTCGACCTGTCGCGCAAGCTCACCGCCGCCACCGACCGCCAGGCTGTCCTGAATGTCGCGATTCAGCAGTTTGGCGCCTGGACGGATGTGGAGGTTTGCCTGCTTTCCCGAGGCCGAGATGGCATCTGGAAGGTGGAAGCGGGCGTTCAACGCCTGCTGGCTGACCAGGAGCGGGCAGCGGCGGAATGGTCCTGGCAACACGACCAACCGGCGGGCCTGGGGACCGACACCTTGCCGGGCGGGCGCTGGTGGTGGCTACCGCTGTCGGGCGAGGAAGGGCCGCTGGTGCTGCTGGGCATCAGCCCGCGCGACGAAGCGCCGCTTCCGGCGGGCCGGCGTCGGCTGATCGCCGCCCTCGGCCAACCGCTGGCCCAGGCCCTGGCCCGTGCCCAGTTGGCCGAAGACTTGGAGGCCGCGCGCCTGCACGGCGAAACCGAACAGTTGCGTAGTGCATTGCTGGCGTCGGTTTCCCATGACCTGCGTACGCCGCTCACCGCCATGCGCGGCTCCATCGACAGCCTGCTGGCCCTGGGCGAAGCCATTCCCATGGCGGACCGCCGCGAGTTGCTGGAAGGCACCCGCGACGAAGCCGAACGCCTGGACCGCTACATCCAGAACCTGCTGGACATGACCCGCCTCGGCCATGGCGGCCTCAAGCTGGCGCGCGACTGGGTGGCCCCGGTGGACATCGTCGCCAGCGCGCTGCAGCGCCTGCGCCCGGTACTGGCGCCGTTGCAGGTGGAAACCCGGGTGCCGGAGCAACTACCGCTGCTTTATGTCCACGCCGCGTTGATCGAGCAGGCGCTGGTCAATGTGCTGGAGAATGCTGCGCGCTTCTCGCCCAGCCAGGGGCGCCTGAGGGTTGCGGTGGAAGCGGACGAAACCGAGCTGCGTTTCTCCGTCAGCGACCAGGGGCCGGGTATTCCGCCGGAAGAGCGCGACAGGATCTTCGACATGTTCTATACCGCCGCACGGGGTGATCGGGGCGGGCAGGGTACGGGCCTGGGCCTGGCCATCTGCCAGGGCATGGTCGGCGCCCACGGTGGCCGCGTGACCGTGAGCGACGGCCTGGACAGTCGCGGTGCCACCCTGACCCTGCACCTGCCGCTGCACCCGCAGCCGCAGTTGGAAGAAGAATGATTGCAGTAAATGCGCTCCAGCAGGATACCGATTCAACGAAGGACCCCATGACAACCAACCAACCGACCATCCTCGTCATCGACGACGAAGCGCAGATCCGCAAGTTCCTGCGCATCAGCCTGGCTGCCCAGGGCTACCGGGTGCTGGAGGGCGCCAATGGCCGCGAAGGGCTGGCCCAGGCGGCATTGGCCAAGCCCGACATGGTGGTGCTCGACCTCGGCCTGCCGGACATGGACGGCCAGGACGTGCTGCGCGAGCTGCGCGAATGGTCCCAGGTACCGGTGCTGGTGCTCTCGGTACGCGCCAGCGAGGGCGAGAAGGTGCTGGCCCTGGACGGTGGCGCCAATGACTACGTGACCAAGCCGTTCGGTATTCAGGAGTTCCTCGCCCGCGTGCGGGTGCTGCTGCGCCAGGGCGCTCCTGGCGAGCAGCAGGAAGCCAGCGTCACCAGCGGCCCATTGCGGCTGGACTTCGCCTATCGCCGGGTGACCCTGGACAACGAAGACGTGTCGCTGACCCGCAAGGAGTACGCCGTGCTCGCCCAACTGGCCCGCCACCTCGGCCGGGTGGTCACCCAACAGCAGTTGCTCAAGGACATCTGGGGGCCGACCCACGTGGAGGACACCCATTACCTGCGCGTGGTTGTGGGGCACCTGCGCCAGAAGCTCGGCGATGACCCGGCCAACCCGCGCTTCATCATTACCGAAGCGGGCGTCGGCTATCGGTTGAAAGAGGCCTGAACAAGGCTGTGCCGTCACGCCCGCGGCGCGCGTCCAGTGCTCCATGAGCGCGAAGACGCTCTCTCAACGGAAGGACCGGCATGCAGCAACTGTTGAACGAAATCCTCGATGAAGTCCGCCCCCTGATCGGCCAGGGCAAGGTCGCCAGCTACATTCCCGCACTCTCCAGTGTCAGCGGGGACCAGCTCGGCATTGCCGTCTACAGCAACGACGGCGAACTCTATTACGCGGGTGACGGCCTGACGCCGTTCTCCATCCAGAGCATCTCCAAGGTCTTCAGCCTGGTGCAGGCCATCCAACACTCGGGTGAGGACATCTGGCAGCGCCTGGGGCACGAGCCTTCAGGCCAACCGTTCAACTCGCTGGTGCAGCTGGAGTTCGAGCGCGGCGTGCCGCGCAACCCCTTCATCAACGCCGGCGCCCTGGTGATCTGCGATATCAACGAATCGCGTTTCGCCGCACCGTCGCTGTCCATGCGCGACTTCGTCCGGCGCCTGTCGGGCAACCCCCATGTCGTGTCCGATGAAGTGGTGGCCCGTTCCGAGTACCAGCACCGTGCGCGCAACGCCGCCATGGCCTACCTGATGCAGTCCTTCGGCAACTTCCGCAACGACGTGGAGGCCGTGCTGCACAGCTACTTCCACCACTGCGCGATCCGCATGAGCTGCGCCGACCTGGCCCTGGCCTTCAGCTTCCTCGCCAACAACGGCGTCAGCCCCCACAGCGGCGAGCAGGTGCTCACCCCGCGCCAGGCCAAACAGTTGAACGCCATCATGGCCACCAGCGGCCTCTACGACGAAGCCGGCAACTTCGCTTACCGCGTCGGCCTGCCGGGCAAGAGCGGGGTAGGGGGCGGGATAGTCGCGGTGGTGCCGGGGCGCTTCACCGTCTGCGTCTGGTCGCCGGAACTCAACGAGGCCGGCAACTCACTGGCGGGCATGGCGGCGCTGGAAAAACTGTCCGAGCGGATCGGCTGGTCGATTTTCTAACCTCCCCCCGACGCACCGGACGCTGCCCGTCCAGAGTCGGGCCGATCTGCACGCCGCGTGGCTGATAAGGAAATCGAGAACGCTATGACCGATCGCGAGCAACTCCAACGCAATGGCTATGTGCTGCTCCGTCGAGCCATACCGACCGAATGGCTGGATGACCTTCGCGCCGCGTTCGATGCAGGCGTGAAACCATCGAACCAATGGCCTGTGCCACGTGGCATGGACTGGTGCCATGCGCAGTTGGACCTCGATCCCAAGGTCCAGGCGGCGTGTCGCCTACCGGCGCTGCTGGCAGCGGTGGGCGAGTTGATCGGGGAGCGGTTCTTCCTTTCCCAGGTGGAGGGGCGCGAGCCCCTTGCCGGTGGCGGTCACCAGCGACTGCACCGTGACCTGTCGGCCCAGCGGCCCGGCGACATGGTCAACGCCCTGGCGTTTCTCGACGACTACGGCCCCGAGAACGGCGCCACGCGCATCGTCCCCGGCAGCCATCGCCCCGAGCCGGGCGAGCCACCCTTTGACTTCAACGACGAATCCCGCTCGGTGCCACTTTCAGGCACGGCGGGCGACATCCTCGTGTTCGATGTCGACCTCGTGCACGCCGGCAGCCTGAACGCCTTCGGCGCTCGCCGTCGCTCCCTGCTGATCAGCTATTTCTCGGAATCTCTCTACGCCTCACACCTCGAAACCACGAGCTTGCGAGGCGTTCGGATGGACACGAGCGAACGGTTCGACCCTGCGGATTCTGCCCTGGGCGGCCCTGTAGCCTGATCAGGCCCATAAGCGCCATTGCGTTGGTTGTGTCTGCGTTAAGTGTTGCCAGCAGGTATTGAGCCAGTTCACTCAGGCCTCCTGAAGGGGCGCAGTCGCCGCCCCACCTAATCTGACCGGTTTCAGGCCCATGTGGGTTTCAGGATGACCCCTGTCTCGCCGGCGCGAGTCACCCCTCTCCATTCAGGGAGAGGGGTTGGGGGAGAGGGGAGACTGGCACGGAGGTCTGGAGGCCTTGAGTTGAAGGGCTTCCCTCTTCGTTGCAACAACCAGCGCACACAAAGCCGCGCCGCAGGAGCGGCTTCAAGTCACCGGGACGCCGGTCGCTCACTGCCTGATCCGCTGCTGCTCGTGCTCAAGCCTCATGGCAACACCTCCTGGCTGTCCTTCATCAACACCGGCAAATCCCGCCAGGCCACCCACACTTCGCGCTGCCACTTCACCACGCCGATCTTGCGGTCGTCCCACGTGAGAAAGGCCCGGCGCGGCTCCGCACTCAGGTCGCGGTGATAGTCATGCAGCGTCGGCACCAGCACCTCGCTCAACCAGCGACTGATCTCGACATACCCCGGCCGACCGAAGCGAAACAGCACCTTGTAGGCCCCGGCATCGCTGATGGCTTCCACTTCTTCATGAAAGCCACTGGCGCTCGCCAGCAAAACGGTACGCCTTTCAAAACGCTCCAGGGCATCGAGCAAACGGCGGGAATTGCGAACCCCCATCAACTGGGCAAAGTCATGGGCGACGAACCAGGGCAGGTTGTCGATCATCACGGCGCGCAGGCGCTGGGTGTGGTGATGGAAAACGATGGGGGTGTATGCGTCGTGCATGGCGAAGCTCCTACTAGTCCGTTGAGGCTTGCCGTCATTCGCTGTCATTCGAAGGGCGGCAAATCGCGCGGGGTTGACAGACCGGCTAGTAGGCACCGGCAGACCACGAGGGTCTCCCCGCGCGACCTGCCATAGAGCAGAGCAGTCAAAAACTGCATGCGTGTGAATGCCTGCAAGAAACGTCCGCCGTTTCTCGCATGCACCATGCGGCGCATTCGCGCCTACTAATTCAGGCTGTCAAACCCGGCCACGGGATTGACCGTGGCCGGGGCAGGATAGGGATAGAGCTGGGGGAGGGCAAGGGGAGTGGGCTAGCCACGCATGTCAGGCGGCTTTCGACCCAAACCAGCCGGTCGCGACAGGCAACAATCGGCCAAAAGGGGACATCTCGTTGATGTCTAAAAGCTCAGGGTCGATTAACCTCTCAGGCATGACCAAGGCCGCGATTTACTGCCGAGTGCCTACACCATGACTGCGCAAGCCTTGCCCGCTTCCTGTTTGACAACTGTAGGGGGCTGCGCTAATTAAAAGTAGGATTTAACAACACCAGCGATAAAGGAAGTCGACCATGAGTATCAAGCCTGGCCCTAAAAGAACAAACGAAGATGGTACTCCGGACAAGAGGCAGAGAGTCACGCCTGAAAGGCAGAAGGATCATCCAGACCTGAAACCCCATAAGCATAAAAAGGGGGAGTAGGATCGAAAAGCAGCTCCCGAGGGCTGCTTTTTTATTTGTGTAAGAATATACCTGGTCGTCATGACCACCATGATGATCAATCACGCTGTGTAGTGAACGAAAGAGACAGGGGATTACACGAATCGACGATAGGCAGTAATCGGTAAATAGCGGACATTCCTTGCTGCGCTACACGGGTACGATGTCATGGCAGTTTTCCTCCTCAAAAACATGTCGAGAGACTATAGAAAAGACCAGAACAAGTCGAAGCCCTCATGACTGGCTGCTAGCTGATGCTGATCGCTCGGTGCCGCTACACAGTTTTGCACCAGCCTCCCGTAATGGCATGATGAGCACATTGCCACACACCAAGGACTAGCTATGGCTCGGAAGTCGCCACCACCGACCGTTCAACCGAAGGTTCACTTGACAGCGGAGCAGCTGCAGAAAGGAATCGACCGGCTTGAGCAACGAATCACTGACCTCGATGCGTTTGATCTCAACACACTTAAGAGTGGAACCTCTCCTGAACTCCAAGTTCTAGAGCGAAGTATTGAGGATACGTTGGAGCGGTGCTTCGGAGTAAACACTACCGCAGCCAATCGTTATAAAGAGGCGTACGAGTTGCATTACCAGGTGATGGTTTGGGTTTCGGGGATGCCTGAGCCCAACTACAAAGCGCGAACGAAAGAAAAAATTGAAGAAGCTAGAGCGTTGCTGGGGCAAGCGATCAATGCATTGAAAACAGATCTTGAAGACCTAGAACCTAGCATTGTCACCCCAGCTACGAATGCTCGCCCGACAACTGATTCTTCACGCGTATTTCTCGTACATGGACATGACGATGCAGTCCGTGAAACCGTTGCGCGCTTTCTCGAAAAGCTTGGCCTTCAAGTAATCATTCTTCACGAGCAGGCTAATGGGGGACGTACGATCATCGAGAAAATCGAGCACCACTCCGACGTAGGAATGGCTGTTGTGCTGCTAACACCCGATGATGTTGGAGGTAAGGCGGGCGGCCAGATGGAGCCTCGCGTGAGACAGAATGTCCTACTGGAGCTTGGATACTTTATGGGAGTACTGGGTCGTCAAAAAGTCTGCGCTCTGAGGTCTGGAAAAGTAGAAATACCTACAGACTTTGCCGGCGTGGTTTGGACTGAAATGGCGGGCGAATGGAAAACTGCAATCGCCCGCGAGTTGAAAGCGGCCGGCTACGATATCGATTGGAACAAAGTTATGAGCTAAAACCCCTTAAACAAACAAGCCGTGTTATTTCATGGCGTTCTGTTAGTGACCGAGAGATATTGCTGTGTCCATAGAATTCCTGGTTAGCAAATTCGACAAAGTAAGCTATTTACAAAACCTACTGGTCGGTCGCGCCACGGGAAATGCCGCCGATCCGGCTGAGTATCTCCAACTTCGACGTGAGTTGCTAAACGATCCTGAGATTGAGGGCCGGCTTCCTGCGTTCGTTAGGCAACACGGGTCCCTTGATACTTTCTGGACCTGGATCAAGGGAAAGTTCCAGACGTACGCCGAGCGAAGGACGTTCCTTTCCGAGCAGTTCACACCACTCTTGGACTCCTTGGAGTTCCCTGCCATCTCTCGTCCCGCTCCTTCTCCTCCTCAATTCATACAGCCAACCGGCGTTGGCCCTTTAACCCCAACGCCGTTCGTTACTCCGGCGCCAGTTGTTGCAAGAAACAAGCGGAAGGTTTTCATCGTTCACGGAAGAGACGATCTCGCACGAGTTGAAGTCAGTCGATTTATCGAAGGTCTTGGACTCGAAGCAATCATTTTGCACGAGCAAGCCAACGCTGGCATGACCATTATCGAGAAAATTGAGCGATACACAAACGACGCCGATTTTGCGCTTGTCCTCTATACGCCATGCGATCAAGGCCGTGGGCACCACGAGCGAAATGCCACTCCAAAGGATCGGGCTCGTCAGAACGTTGTATTTGAGCACGGATACCTTATGGCAAAGCTCGGCAGAGAAAATGTTTGCGCTTTGGTGAAAGGCGAGATTGAAACGCCGAACGACATTAGCGGAGTGGCTTATGTTCTGCATGACCAACTTGGCGCATGGAAGATGAAAGTGGTTACGGAACTTAGGGCCTGCGGCTATACAATCAGCACTTGGTGACTTAGCAACGGTGGACTAAGCGACTTCTCGCGGTTTTCGAGATCGCGGCTCAGCGCCCCCGC